>PBCE01000030.1 GCA_002716845.1 Flavobacteriaceae bacterium
GATCCCTCTTTGGCGACTAGATTTAAACCGATCCACTTCTGTAGCAACCTTTTTTAGATGTTTTGTTTTCCTCCCCTGTACACGCGCACGCCACATCTTAAAACTACTCGGTTTCATTTCCCTACGCATCAGATTGATCACCTCTTTTTCGCTAAGGTCAAACTGTAGGGCTATTGCATCAAAAGGAGTTCGATCCTCCCACGCCATTTCTATGATCCTGTCGATTTGATCGACACTAAATTCCTTTTTATCAATCATTGCATTAACTGATTTCGATTGGCCAGGGTGTGTTTGGCCAGTATTCGTTTTCCTTCTATCTTTACCGAACTACTTTTTGAGAGGGGCCACAAGGTGCTCGTTGCATGTTTTCTTGCAGCTTCCAAATCGACGATTGGTTGAGGATAAGTCTTTCCAGGCTCATAACCATAGACTCTGCACTCCATTGGTGTGATCTCCCATGGGGTATGAACCAATTCTTCTGGTAGGTTTTTTAGCTCAGGAATCCACTGTTTTATATACGTGCCTTTGGGATCGTGTTCCTTACTGTTTTTAACAGGGTTGTAGATCCTTAGCATATTGATTCCAGTGACGCCTGCTTGCATTTGTAGCTGGGGATAGTGTATTCCTGCTTCAAAATCAAGAAATTGTCTGGCAAGAAAGTGTGCACACGCTTGCCATGGTTGCCACAGGTGGTGGGTGAAAAATGACACTACAAGGGAACGCATTCTAAAATTTAGGTAGCCTGTTTCCAACAAACACCGCATTGCGGCGTCTACCAAAGGAACTCCCGTTCTCCCTTTTTCCCAGGCTTGGATATGTGATTTTTTTATGGGTTGGTGTAAGGTCTGGTAGCCACTGTTGATATTTTTAAATTCCATGGAACATTCCATTTCGAATTTTTGAATAAAGTGGGACTGCCACCTCAATCGGGAACTAAAAGCTTTCAGGGAAAAACTTTTGTTTCCTTTTGCCATTTCGTAATTGGTTTTTTGAAGTATTTGACGCATGGAAATATTTCCATAAGCCAAATAGGGGGAGAGTCGGCTACAACTTCTTCTGGAGAGGTCTGGTTTTGAGATATGGTTTTGATAATTTCGGAATCTGTCTTTAAAAAATGTTTCCATATATCTAAGGGCAAAGCTTGTCCCTCCATTCTGTCGATTTGGGTGAATGGGAACATCTAAATCCATGAATTTCAACTCTTTTTCAAAACGATTTATGGCTTTGATTCCGAATAATTTACTGCCCTTCAATGGAGTCGCTGCTATGGGTTCTTGCATCAATTGCTCCCACCTTTGTATCCAATCCGATCTGTTTTTTAACCCCCTAAAAACCCCCTGTTGAAGTCTTTCTTCTAATAAGATATATTTATCCCGACACCATTTTTTAACTGCTAAATCTCTAACATAAGTGGTGTTCACTCCAGTTTCTTGATGGGCCCATATTTTTTCAATTTTATATTTGGTATTTATGGTTTCAAACACTTCAATTATGTTTCCTCTTACACTGAGGACTTTACTGTTGTGACTTTCCAGTTGTTTATTGATATCACGCAGCGACTGTTTGATAAAATCAAAGTGGCGATTGTCATAATGCGGGTCTTCCGAAAAACAGTCTTCCAAAACATAGAGTAACAGTACATTTTTTTTTGAATTTAAGGCTTGGTATAGTGGGGGATGATCCTGCAACCGCAAATCCCTTTTTAACCAAACGACATGAACGGGTTTTTTACTAGTAGGCATCTGGATTTTGAATTATTGACAAAGCCCGTTTTTTTATTTCTGCGCGTTCCATTTCTGGGATTTTATCCAATAAGCGAAGCATCATGGCCATTCGGTTGTTTTTGGAAAAGTGTTCTTTTTTATCGTCCAAGAAATTCCAATACAAACTGTTAAACGGACATGAATTTTCCCCTGTTCTTTTGGTTCTATCATAATGGCACCCATTACAGTAATTACTCATTTTATTGATGTATGCCCCAGAGGAAACGTATGGTTTTGTAGCAACAATGCCCCCATCTGCCCATTGGCTCATTCCTCGGGTATTGGGTAGTTGAACCCATTCTATAGCGTCAGCATAGATGCCTAAATACCAATTATCTACTTCGTCGGGATGGCATTGAATCAATAGGGCAAAGTTTCCTGTAATCATCAAACGTTGTATGTGGTGGGCATAGGCCGTCTCTAAAGAATCACTTATACTGGATTTTAAACAATTCATTTTGGTAGCTGCTGTCCAATAAAAATCCGGCAGTTCATTAAAATTGTCTAAATGATTGTTATTCTTGTAAGCGGGCATTTCCCTCCAATAGATTCCTCGCATGTACTCACGCCATCCCAGAATCTGTCGCACAAATCCCTCTACTTGAGAAAGCTCAATTTCATCGGGATTTTTGTGATAGTGATCGATGACCGTTTCCAAGACCTCTATGGGATGAAGAATTTTTGAGTTTAGTGCAAATGATATCCTGGAGTGAAATAGGTTTCGCTGTTGGGTGTGCATCGCATCCTGGTAGTCGCCAAAATGTACCAACAGATGTTTACAGAAGTAGTGGAGCTGTGCGATGGCTTCACTTCGACTGGAAGGAAAAAAATATTGTTCAAGGTCGAACCTACCAATAGTTTTAATGTTGGCTTTGACCACCGCTTCATGTACTGCATCAACACCTTCTTTGTCGGTATCAAAAGGAGGGGGTATGGCAGGGGTTTCCTTCCATTTTTTTCGATTGTTTTTATCGAAATTCCATTGTCCTCCAAGGGGTTTGTCTTGGTACATTAACAGATCATATTTTTTCCGCATATAGCGATAAAAATACTCCATGATGAGTTGCTTTTTGCCTTCAAAAAAGTTTTCTAATTCATTTCTTTCGGTAAGAAAGTGCTCGGTGTCAAAACTGGCTGTGGGAATACCGATTTGCTCGCAAAACAAATGCAGTTCCCGATCCAATCGATGCTCATCAGGGAGTAGGTATTCGAACTTCGATATATTTTTCTCTTTGATCAGAATTTTTAAATTCTCTGACAATGTTTTTTTGGAGGCCTCGGAATTAATGTCGAAATACATTACTTCATGTCCAGAATTTTTTAGTTGCTTAAAAAAGTGCCTCATCGCAGAGAAAAAAGCTACTATTTTTTGAATATGATGAACCACGTATTGCGCCTCCTGGTGTAACTCAATAAGTACATAAATGGTATCTTCTTCTTTTTCCTTAAACCAAGAGTGATTGATATTTAATTGATCGCCAAGTATCAGTCTCATTCTCATCACAATAATATTTTTTGAAGCCAGAGGTTTTGAAATTTACCATTGCTGTCGTAGCGCTCAGCTTGCCATTGAATATCAAATTTCCGATCTCTAGGATCATTACCTACACCGGCAACATACATCCAGTTTCCATAATTGCTGTGGACGTCGTAGTCCAACAAAAGTGATTCAAAATAGGCTGCTCCAATTCGCCAGTCTACATTTATTTCTTTGGCCAAGTAACTCGCCACGTTTTGTCGACCGCGATTACTCATCCACCCAGTTTTATTGAGTTCAATTATGTTTGCATTTACAAAGGGTTCTGTTGAATTTCCTGATGACCAGCTTTTGAAAAGCTCTTCATCTGTTCGCCAATGGAAGTCTCGCTCCAGAATTCCCCCAATTTTAAAAATTTTGTTACCGTGTTTAAGGGAGATGTACTTAAAATAATCCCGCCATAATAGTTCAAAGAAAAGCCAGTAGGTAGATTGATTCTTTTTAACTTCTTTTTCGTAACGTTTTATTTCCCAATAAATCATTTTTGGGGAAATACTCCCATTGGCCAACCATGGGGAAAACTTGGAACTATAGTCCTTTCCTAACAAACCATTTCGGGTATTTTTGTAATAGGATAATTTTTTTGTCTTCCAAAAATAGTGGTCCAGTCTTTCCTTTGCTGCTGTTGTTCCTCCAGTATTGGGAAAAGCCGATCGACAATCTTTTTCAAAGGAATCCAAACCCAGATTAGCCAGAGTGGGAATAACTTGGGCAGCACTCGTAAGATTCGAAAGGGGCAACGAATTCAATTTTGGTACCAGCGGATTTATTTTTGATTCTTTTTCACATTTTTTTCTAAAAACACCAAAAACCTCGGGGAGGGAGGAGAGTGAATAGGGAAGTGCATCGGGATGAAAAAGAAATTGTTCGTAGTTTCTTATCCAAACGATTGAAGGATCAATTTTTTCGGCTACGTCATTTTCTTCCTCTATTTCTTCTTTTGTCCATTCTTGCTGAAGATAGATTTCAATCACCCGATGATGTTGGATCAATTCGGGGAGACTTTCCCCAGGGGGTTTTAAATCAATGATGAGGGAAATATTCAACACCTTTAACTCCCTTTGAAGGGCACTGACGCTCTCGATTAGGAATTGTGCCCTAAAGCGCTCAGTTTTTTTGAAGCCCCACTTCAGGGTTTTGAAGTGATCGGGATTAAAAGTATAATAGGCAATTACTTGATTTCCGCTTTCAATGGCTTTTTTTAAACCTTGATGGTCTTCGGTTCTCAGGTCATTTCTAAACCAAACCAAGGATTTTTTTACTGTTGCTGACATTTTTTACTACAATATTTTACATCGTTCCAGTGTTGTTCCCATTTTTTCCTCCACCGGAAGGGACGTTGACAACGAACACATATCTTTTCTGGTAGATGCTCTTTTTTGACTCCCCTCATGAAGTGTTTAGTGCTGATTTGTATTCTTTTAAGCAGCGCTCTCTGGCATATTTATGATCAACCATTGGAGCGGGGTAAGACATTTCATTTAGGTCCTCTACCCACCGATTGATATACTGGTGTTGTTGGTCAAATTTTTGAATCTGAGCATGGGGATTAAAGATTCGAAAGTATGGGGCAGCATCTACGCCACTTCCAGAAGCCCATTGCCAGTTACCAACGTTACTGGCCATCTCATAATCAAAAAGTTTTTCCGCAAAATAAGCCTCTCCCCAACGCCAATCAATAAGCAAGTGTTTGCACAAAAAACTAGCCACCAACATTCGCACTCGATTGTGCATAAAACCCGTTTTGTTGAGTTCCCTCATACCAGCATCTACCAGCGGATAACCCGTTTCTCCCTTACACCATTTTTTGAATTCAGTTTCGTCGTTGCGCCACTGAATTCGGTCGTATTGTTTCTTAAAGCTACGCTCTTTGGTATGTGGAAAGTGCCAAAGTATTTGCATAAAAAATTCCCTCCAGATCAATTCTTTTAGAAAAGTAGGATTTTTCCTACTCGCACTCTTGGTCACCAAATCCCTGATGCTTTGAGTTCCAAACCTCAAGTGAACCCCAAGGCGGGACGTGCTGTCGGTGGCAGGAAAGTTTCTGGTAGCTTCGTATTGGTCAATCAATTGATCATCGAATTGATACGCTTTGGGGACCAACGAAGCCAGGCTAAAACCCATTTCGGTGGCAGTAATTTCTGGAAGTTTTTTTTTTTGGTATAAATTGTCCAGTAGTGACTCTGACGGATAGTTTTCTATTCCTTCTTGTTCAAATTTAGCAATCCATTTTCGGGAGTAAGGGGTGAAAACTACATAGGGTTTACCATCGTTTTTGACGACCTCATTTTTCTCGAAAATCACTTGGTCTTTAAAGGTGATAAATTCAACTCCAGCGGTCTCTAATAATGTTTTAACCTCATGATCTCTGGTCATTGCATAGGGCTCATAATCGTGGTTGGTGTAAACCTTTTCAATTTGGTAATCATTGATTAGTTGACTGAAAATAGCCTTGGGAGCGCCCCTAAAAGTTCCCAGCGTGCATCTGTTCCTCTTCATAGCTTTATTGATGCCACCCAAGGCGTTTTCAATGAATTTTAGTCTGTGATCATTCTTTTGTAACTTATTAATGATTTCCGTATCGTAAATAAAGATTGGAACCACGTTATTTTTGTCTTTTAGTGCTTCATAGAGTCCTCTATTATCAAAGATTCTCAGATCTCTTCGAAACCAAAAAACATTTATTTTTTTCAAGGCACTTAACTTTTTATACTTCCAATTCCACCATCGACAGTTAGGGTCTGTGCAGTCATCCAGCTGCTGTGGTCACTCAATAAAAATTTTGTCAGCGCTGCAATCTCAGCGGCTCTCCCAACCCGTTGCAATGGGTGCCGACCTGAGGCATTGCTTTTCTTGGCGTCGTTATTTAAAAACTTGGCTGCCAATGGGGTATCTACCAACGAAGGTGCTATAACGTTAAACCTGATCTTGGGAGCAAATTCTGCTGCCAGTGATTTGGAGAGCCCTTCCAAAGCACCTTTTGCTGCAGCCACTGAAGCGTGAAAAGGCATGCCTGTCTGAACAGCTACCGTGCTGTAAAAAACAACACTGGTCATGGTTTCTCCGTTTTGTAATTGTGGTAACACGGACTGAATAGTCTTGATCGCCCCCATTACATTGATGGAAAAGTCTTGTTCAAAAACCTCTGGTTTTAAACCTTTAAATGGCCTTAGGTTAATCGTACCTGGACAATACACCAAACCATTGATGGCCTCAGGCAAAAGGCTTGTATCCAATGCATCGGTCTCTACATCATATGGGATGTGGGTTACCGATAGGCCACTCAAACTGTCATTTGATCGGGAAGCGACAAACACTTGGTTATCGACACAGAGGTCCTTGACCAATGCCAAGCCAATTCCTGAACTTCCACCTACGATTAATATTTTTTTCTTCATGTTTTTAACTTTTATAGGTTCCGAACACCTCCTCTAATTTCATTGTTCTATAATCGAATATTTCCTTGAGTTTGGGTTTTACGATGATGGGGTGAACCATTTGTCCTAAGATGCCTAAGGGTATTTTATAATCAACGATATCCTCCATCTCAACGCCATTTTTTATCGGTCGAATAAAATGCTTGTGATGCCACAATGCATAGGGACCAAAGCGTTGCTCATCTACAAAATATTCCTCCTCTTTAACATGGGTTATTTCCGTTATCCACTGAGTTGGAATTCCCATCACAGGCGTCACTATGTATTTGATGATTTGACCAGGATACATTTTTCTGTCATCACCTCCCAAAATTTCAAAACCCATGTATTCTGGGGTGATGGTTTTTAAATTTTTGGGGTCACAAAGAAATTCCCATGCTTTTTTGATGGTAATGGGCAGCTGTTGCGTTTTGTGTAAGCGATATATTTTCATGATCAATATTACTACAAAGATACAATATGTTTAAAGATTTTGAATAAATAATAAACAAAATATAATTACTTTAATAAAAGGTCTGATTTAAATCATGTTTTTTACATTTGAAAAAAATAAACATCATGAAACGTATACATTACTTTTTGTTATTCAAATTTATGTTTTTCAGTGCTGTGGCACAGGTATCTGTTCCTCAACCAAGCCCCCGATCCAAGATCAATCAAATCGTGGGCTTAACAACTGTGAAAGTAGATTATTCTCGACCCTCAGCCAGGGGTAGAAAAGTTGTGGGAGGATTGGTTCGATATGGAGACCTTTGGAGAACGGGTGCCAACAAGAACACGACTGTCTCCTTTTCCGACGACGTCAAGATCGCTGGTAAGTCCTTAGCGGCAGGAAAATATGCACTTTATACACGTCCTTCTCAAGAGCAATGGGACGTATATTTTTATAAGAAGAACGACATGGGGGATGTCACCAGAAATTGGGAGGAGGATCAGGTGGCCCTTAAAGTCAAAGTTTCTGCTTTTTATTTTGATCCTATGATAGAAACTTTTACCATTTCTTTTTCCGACTTGAAAAGTGAAGGAGCTTCCATGAATCTATTGTGGGAGAATACAGTGGTTCCCATTCCCATCCAGGTACCCACAGAATCCAAAGCCATGCAAAGCATTAAAAACACCCTTTCTGCCAAACCCAAAGCGGGTGATCTCTACCAGGCAGCTGTTTACTACCTCCAAGCAGGTAAGGACCTGAACCAAGCACAGTCATGGATAGAAAAAGCGCTGGACATGCGGAAAGAACCGGCATACTGGATGTATCGGCAGTATGCGCTTATACTCGCTAAACAAAGTAATAAAGTGGAGGCGATCAAAGCTGTAAAGAAGTCTTTAGCGTTGGCTGAGAAGGCGGGTAACAAAGATTATATTATCATGAACAAGGCGTCCATTGCGGAGTGGAGTAAATAACATATTACACAAAAAAAATTCAACCCCTCTATTTGAGGGGTTTTTTATTGATCAAGTATTTCTTAAATTCGTGCAGTTCTTCATGATAAATTTGACCAATTTCTTAATTGTAGTTTTTTTTTGAAAATGCCCTGCCAAAAAATCACCAATAGCCTGATTTATCCAAATTAGTGCTTTTTTATTATTTCCTAATGAATCTTTCAAAATAGCCCAATAGTATTTCGTATCTGCAGATTGAATTTTAAAATATTTCAGTGATTTTTCAGTATTAAAACTATTTTTTTAAGATTTTTAAGATTTTTAATATTCCCATCGTTTAAATCACTTAACCCTAGATTTAAGTCCATTTCAATGGTTTCATGGAGAAAAAACTTCACCATTAGAATTAATCAAAAATCTAAAGGTTAAATATCCACCATCGATATGATTTAAAGCATTAAATTTATTGACGACTCTTTTATAGAATTGATATTTGTTTACATTGTAAATTTTGAGAGCTACACTCGAATAGGTGTGACAGCATCCCTTATAAAAATCTAGAAAAACTTCTATATTTTGATCGAGAGAATCAGGGATTGAGAGATGGCCCAACCTGACTTTATATTTTGACGATGAAGAGGATTTCATAATAAGCACAGCTCAGAAAATTCATACTAACGAACCAAGTCCATTTAAGAGAACGACTAAGCCTGACTTTATTTTTTTCATGATTGGTTTGGTTTAATAAGTGAAACCCAAGAAATGCATGTTGGTCATTATAGAAACCTAAAAGTTGGGCTTTCATAATTTAACGAAAAAACTATTTTTTTGAAAGTGGCTTTAAAATGAGAGCCATCATTATCATCAGTATAGCCCCAATTACATTAAGCCAAAGGAAACTTACGATGTCTTGATTGAATAGGATTAGTACAATGGCCTCCGTGACAAGGGCTGCCCAAAAAACAGCATTTGCTTTAATTGACTTAAAAAAGATAGCGATCAGGAAAATACCCAAAATGGTCCCATAAAACAACGAGCCGATGATATTGATCAATTGAATGAGGTTTTCAAATAGATTTCCAACCAAAGCAAAACCTATGGCTATACAACCCCAAAGTAGGGTAAAGGTTTTTCCTGCCCATACATAGTGTTTTTCATCTTTTGAGTTTCCGAAACGCTTGTACAAATCGATGGCTGTGATTGCAGACAGTGCGTTGATTTCTGAGGCGGAGGAACTCATGGCAGCAGAGAGGATGAGCGCGAGTAATAATCCAATCAAGCCTTGAGGTAAATGGTTAATAACAAAATAGATAAAGACATAATCTTTATCATTAGACTCTATCTGGGGCTCATTGGTCTCGATGATTTCTTTGGCTGCTATTCGATTTCTTTGGGTCTGTTTTTCAAGTTGAAGGTATTTGGCCTGAGAGGAGGGATTTGTGAAGAAATCCTTTTGTTGGAGTTGTTTTTGTTTTTCTTCGTGGATGATATCGTTGGCAATTTCTAAGGCCTTAAACTTTTCTCCTCCAGCGGATGTCTTTACTTTTTCAATCGCAGAGGGGTTAAAGTGTAGGGGTGCTTTTTCGTATTGGAAAAATACAAAAACCAAAACCCCGGTTAGCAGGATAAAAAATTGCATCGGAATTTTTAAAAACCCATTCATGATCAAACCTCTCTGGCTTTCACCCAAGGATTTTCCAGAGAGATAGCGTTGGACTTGACTTTGATCCGTACCAAAATAGGAGAGCGCCAGAAACAAACCTCCAGTAACTCCACTCCAAAAGGTATATCGGTTGTTGGGGTCAAAACTAAAGTCGAGGACATTGAGTTTTTCATTCATTCCCGCCAGTTGGAGGGCATTGGTAAAGGTTAGTTCCTCTGGGAGTGACTTGACTATAAAAATAAAAGCGGCGATCATCCCAGAGAAAATGATAAACATCTGTTGTTTTTGGGTCACATTTACCGCCTGCGTTCCTCCAATAAAGGTATAGAGTACAACCAAAAGCCCAATAATTACTACAAGTATTTTGAGGTTCCAGCCCAATACAACACTCAGGATGATGGCCGGGGCATAGATGGTTATGCCTGCCGCCAAACCTCGTTGAACGAGAAACAATATAGCAGTTAGAGTTCGGGTTTTAAGGTCAAAACGATTTTCCAAAAACTCGTAGGCGGTAAACACCTTAAGTTTATGGTAAACGGGCAGAAAAAAGAGACAGATGATCACCATAGCAAAGGGCAAGCCAAAATAGAACTGCACAAACCCCATCCCGTCGTTAAAAGCCTGACCTGGAGTGGAAAGAAAGGTAATGGCACTGGCCTGGGTCGCCATAACCGATAGCCCCACAGTAAACCATGAGGCTTGATTCCCACCCCGTATATAGTCATTTATGTTTTTGTGGGAGTTGTTTTTCCAAATACCATAAACAATAATGAAAATCAAGGTAAAGGACAGTATAGTCCAGTCGATAAGTTCCATCAACTATACTTTTTCATAAACAAATAACAGCAGGTCCAAAAGACCAGTTGGGTTAACAGCAGGATCCAATAAATTTTAGAGGCTTGTTTTTTCATGGTTTTGCGATTAGATTAAAAAACAAACGGTAGGCTCCGGGTACGCCTGCTGGAAGTTGTCGAAAAAAACTCAAACCAGTATAGACGAGTCTGCCTTTTCCGAATTGGGCAACTAAGAGTGCTCCTTTCTTTGGCGACTCTCCTTCATCATTCATTTCAAAAAGGGGTGTAAATTTTGAATCCCATTGATTGGGGAAATACAATCCTCTTTCTTGCACCCACCCTTCAAAATCTTCCTCCGTTATGGTATTGGGTTGGTTTAAAATCGGATGATTGGGGTTGAGAATTTTTACCCCAGCTTTTTCGTTAGAGACGCGATCTCTTGAAAGATTTAAGTGGAGTGGGGAAAGTTCGTTTGTCTTTAGCCTTCGGCTGGTATTGTATTGGATCAAAAGATTCCCTCCAGCAGCAACATAGTCCCAGAGTATTTTGTTTTTATAGGCCAATGCTTCTTTTACATTAAAAGCGCGAATACCTACTATCACTGCATCGAAGTTATTTAATCGTTCAAGGGTAATGTTTGCTGCGTCCATTTTTTCCACTTCAACCCCCAAAGCGTTTAAAGCATCAGGTATGAGGTCTCCAGCACCCTCAATGTATGCAATCTTTTTTACTCCCATCTTTAAATTCAGCGCCACAATTTTTGCAGATGCGGGGGAGACAAGATATTGCTTGGGGATGTGGTCGTAGGAAATTTCTTGGAGTGAAAAATTGATACTTTGACCATCACTTACCAATGAGGGTTTTAATATCCCTACAGTTGATTTTTGGGGCGCTTTGACCTTAAAATAGTAGTCAACCTCATTTCCTTTCCCTTGCAGCTTTATGGTTACTGAGCTGGGAGCTACTTCCCATGATTGGGGGGCTTTTAACCGGAGTGTTCCTGTGGTCGAGGGACCTAAGTTTTTTACTGTTACTTTGACTTTGCGGCTTTCTCCATGGGCAAACAAGATTACGGGGGTATTCAGTTTAAGGCTGGCTTCTGGGAGCACCTCAAAAGGAGTCACTATCTCTCCCCTGACGGGGTCTGTTGTTCTGTATTGCAGCGGGAGTACAGCTCTAAATTTTTTACCTTCTATTGAAAAAATAACTGCTGCCACATAGGGGTTGGGGGTATTGGCCTTTCCTATCCAATCCTTATTTTTGGTGTGGTACATTCCTGGAGTTCCGCTTTCCAAAAGCCAATAGGGACTGCTAATGGTTGCCGTTATATTGGTATCGATATTTTTACTGAATAATTGGTTTTGACCCAAGGTTTTATTTAAATCAAGTACTGCGTCTAACCATTGTGCTTTTTCTATTTTGACGGACACGGGACTGGGGTTGTTAACCAGAAGCTTTATGGGTAATTTTTCACCCTTTACTCCAAAGGGAATTCCGGCATTGAATTGGACTTCCATTCCCAAACAAGCTATAATAATTTTATTGATTTCATCAATTTTAATTTGTTTCCAATGTTCCTCTTCTAACTGGTCCAACATGGCTTTTACCTCAACTAATGCCAGTGCACTTTTATAGGGGGCAGAAAAATCAAATCCGTTAATTATTTTCTGAACGGCCTCACCAATAGTAGCACCACCTTTTACTCGCGTCCAACTCGTGTTGATGCCCTCAAAGGGATCATTTTGGGACAATTGTTTTCCTTTTACCAATTGCAGATACTCAATCCGTTCTCCAAAAGAAGGGGCACTTCCAAAGCCCTGAGATTTGTGCTGACTCCTGCTTATGGCTGCAATTTCAGTATTGGTTTTTCCAGCTATTGGATCAAAAACTCCCATATCAATGGCCAACATTCCTTTTTTACTTGTTCGCTCAAAATTCTCTCTACTGCCATAAAAAAACCAAGATGTGTTGTGAAATAGCCGTTGGGGATGCCATGCATTTTCATCGTTCTGCAATTGATCAAAAACCCATTCGCTGATCATGGCGGAGGCCGTGTGGTGACCGTGAGTTCTTCCTCCACTATCACTACTAAAACGGTTGATAATTACGTCGGGTTTGAATTGTTGGATTCGCGATAATGTTTGATCCAATACCTGTTCTTTGTCCCAAATAGAAAGCGTTTCCTCCGGATTTTTTGAATAGCCAAAATCATTGGCCATTGTAAAATATTGTAAACCACCATCTACATTCCTTGCGGCCATCAACTCTTGGGTACGAATCAATCCCAAACCCTCCCTGAGTTCTGAACCAATCAGGTTTTGACCCCCGTCACCTCGGGTCAAAGAGAGGTAGGCAGTTCTCGCCAATACATGGTTGGAGAAATACGATATCACTCGGGTATTCTCGTCATCGGGGTGTGCTGCCAAATAGAGCACAGAGCCTAAAAAATTTAACTTCTGAAGTTGCTTGTAGATTGCTGAGGAGGACTGTGCGTTGCTTGTTCCCAGAGAAAACAATTCCAGAGAGAAAAATATTAAGAAACGTATTTTCATGATGTTCTTAAAAATTCAAATGATCTTAAGCGCAACTATACTCATCCCAAATTACAATTTTTGCATTAGTTACGCTCAGCCGCTGCAATTAAATCTTCAATTTTTTCTTTTACGCCCGGGAGGGGTAGACCAACGACATTGGTGTAGCTGCCTTCTATTTTAGCAATCCCCACTGTCCCAATCCAATCCTGAATGCCATAGGCCCCAGCTTTGTCGAGTGGCGGAGCTAACTTAAGGTAATGATCAATTTCACTTTCCTTTAATTTTTTAAAATATACTTGGGTTGTTTCTGTGAGGACCTCAAATGTGCGCGCGGTAAGAAAACCCACCGCTGTTATCACCTCGTGGACCTTTCCCGATAAAAATTCCAACATCTCTTTTGCCTCAACGATGTTATTGGGTTTTCCCAAATAGCGTTGATCACACCAAACAATTGTATCCGCTGTAATGATAATTTGTTTGGGTTTTACGATTTTAGTGAAAGGAGCGTTTTTTTTCTTTACAATGTGCTCCGCGATAAATTTCCCCTTTAGTGATGACGGAAAAACTTCATCTACGGGAATGGTTTTAACTGTAAAAGGAATGTTTAACTGCTCCATAAAGGCTTTTCTTCTCGGAGACCCAGATGCCAGTATGATTTCGTGTTGTTGGTAAAGCATGCTAGATAGTTTGATTTACAATTTCGAAAATTCCCATTTTTGTTGAACCCGCATTACCTGTTCGATAATTTCTCTAACACAGCCATATCCCCCTTTTTTGTGCGACACATAGTCGGCGATGCTCTTGACATCGGTCACCGCATCTTGGGGACATGTTGATACGCCAACTTTCTTCATTATGGGAATATCAGGAACATCATCACCCATATACAGTACTTCCTCAGGTACCAAATCATAAGTTTTCATAAAATCATTAAATGCTGGACCTTTTTCATGGGCTGCCAAGTAAACCTTGTTAACCCCCAAAAGTTCAAGTCTTTTTTTCACCCCTTGGTTTGTACCTCCCGAAATGATTCCGATTTTATAGCCATTGGTCAACGCGTATTTTAAGGCAAAACCATCGCGAGTGTCCATGGCCCTGTACATATCTCCTTCTGAGGTAACCAACACCTTTCCGTCGGTCATTACCCCATCAACGTCAAAAATAAAAGTGGTGATATTGTTGAGTAGTATTTTATAGCTGTTTTTGCTCATTTCTTTTTTGAATTGAAGTCGTTAAGTCTAAATATAATTTTTTTAAATCATGAGATTCCAGAATGCTAAGGTGTTTGTCCAAGGTCTGCTGATCATTTCTTTTTGCGGGTCCTGTTTGGGTGTGTTGGGGTCCCATCGCAACTGCCTTTTCATAGGTTTCTTTTATAAGGGGTCCAAATATATCAAAAGGGATCTTGTTGTGCTCCGACAATTCACTTCCAAGCTGTAACAGATGATTTCCAAAATTATTGATCACTACGGCAATCAAGTGTATTAGGACTCTTTTTTCACTGTCAACATTATGAGGAGTTCCTCCGAGCAAAAGCGCTAATTTTTCTAATAATTCAAAATCTGTTTCGATGGCGGATTCCAAACAAAAGGGAAGTCGGTCAAAACGCAGTTCGCGTGTTTTAGTAAATGTTTGTAGAGGATAAAAAACACCGTGGCGGGGGTGATTAGAAAGCGCCCCCATAGGCACACTGCCTGCACAATGCACGACCAGCCCTGTAACGTTTATCTTATTACTAATCTCGGGAATGGCACTGTCAGATACACAAATGAGGTACAAATCGGCGGCCTTTAGCTTTGAAATTTGGTCTGTGATATCAACAGTTTTTTCGCCAAACTTTATTTTTTCAATGGAACGACTGTACCATTGCTCCAGAACGACTTCCTTACTGTGCCTGAACTGCTCCTGGAAATGAAAAGCCAGATGCCCTGCTCCAATAAGGACGATTTTTATCATGCTTCAAAATTACATAAAGATATTTTGCCTAAATTTATAATACCCAAATCTTTCTAACATTAGCGTATTTTCTTTCTTACGAGAATAATTTTATTCAAAATTTTACCTGATGATTCCACTGTCCATTATCGTTTTTGCATGTCTGGGATCTGCAGTAGCCTGTTTTATTGCTTTAAAAGGCAACTCCCCATTCAATCTATTTCAAATGTTTGTCTGTGTTGCTGCAGCAATCTCCTATCTCGCTTTCCTATTGGGACAGTTCACAAAAAAGTATTGATAAAAGTGTTGCCATGGGCACTGATCACAGAATCCCTTTTATTAGTTATTAATTTGGCCTTTTGAATGTACTAAAATTCGATTTCATCCGGTATCTTTGTACTCTGTTTTAGAGGTGTTGATGGTATGAAAGAAAGGTTACTAAAATATTTATTCTCCAATCAATTGATGGCACTTTTGTTTATAGCCTTTTCAACGGCTATGGCATTTGGAACTTTTATTGAAAGCTGGTACAGCACTGATACCGCCAAAATATGGGTTTACAACGCTTGGTGGTTCGAATTGATATTGGTGTTGTTCATGGCCAATTTTTTCGGAAATATTTTTAAATACCGGCTTTTAAGAAAAGAAAAGTGGGCCATTTTAATGATTCATTTATCTTTTATTCTCATTATATTCGGTGCTTTTGTTACCCGATACTTTGGTTATGAGGGCGTAATGCCCATTCGAGAAGGCGCTACAGAATCTGTCTTTTTATCGGAGAAAACTTTCCTTACAGTTTACGTAGAGGGAGAAATAGATGGTGTTCCAAAAAGAAAAACCTTAGAGAAAGATTTTCTTTTCTCTGAGCATGTAGACAATCATTTTATTTGGGAAAACGAATTTAATGGCCAGCCTTTTTCTATTGGATTCTCAAATTTTAAGGAAGATGTCACCGAACAACTGGTGTTGGATGATCAGGGGGAACGATACCTGAAAATTGTGGAATCTTCCTCGGGAAGTCGACACGATCACTACCTTCAAGAAGGAGAAGTGGCCAACATACACAACATCATTTTTACCTTAAACAACCCCATCAAGGGGGCAATAAACATTCGCTCAGAAGGGGGATTACATTTTATCACAACTCCCTTTGATGGAAGCTATCTTCGTATGGCAGATCAAAAGTCGGGGAATGTCCAAGAGAACGTTGAGGAACCTTTGCAACTGCGCTCGCTTTACAATCTAAAAGGGTTTCAGTTCGTTATTCCTGAGCCTCCACTACGTGGAAATTTCGATTGGATAAAGTCTGAAGATGGAACCGGCGAAGGTCAGGACGCCCTTCAACTACAACTATCTACCAATGGCACTCAACAATCTTTAACCATAGTAGGAGGTAAGGGGCTGGTTAACAACATGAAAAAAATTAACCTTGGAGGTTTGGATTTCTATATCAAATATGGCTCCAAAAAACTAGCACTTCCATTTGCCATTCAATTAAACGATTTTATTGCCGAAAAGTACCCGGGTACCGAAAAAAGCTATGCCTCTTTTATGAGCAAAATAACAGTGCAAGAGGAAACGTCTTTTGACTACGAAATATACATGAACCATGTATTGGATCACAAAGGCTATCGTTTTTTCCAAGCCTCTTTTGATCCAGACGAAAAAGGAACGGTACTTTCTGTAAATCACGATTTCTGGGGAACTTGGATTACTTACGTTGGATATATTTTACTTTATCTGAGCATGATGGGAATTTTCTTTCTCGGAAAAACAAGGTTTAAAGATCTTTCCAAGGCCTTAGAAAAAATAAAACAAAAAAAGAAGGTACTGGCCACTATTACTTTGATGTTTTTTACTGTGGTCTTGAATGGTCAATCACACGACCATGATCCGAATGGTGGCTTTAACTTTGATTCCTTGGTCAATGCCAACACCATAGACGTTAATCACGCCAAAAAATTTGGAAGCCTGGTGATTCAAGATTTGGGGGGTCGTATGAAACCTGCCAATACATTTTCCTCTGAATTGCTTCGAAAAGTAAGTAAAAGCGACCGCTATGGTGAGCTCAACGCAGATCAGGTATTGATGTCCATTGTTGAGAGCCCCGCCCTTTGGTACAATGTACCCATTATCTATCTCAAAAGAGGCAACGACAGTCTTCGGAAAATTGTGGGTGTTGATGCAAAGCAAAAATACACCTCCCTCCTTTCATTTTTTGACAACCAAGGGAATTATAAAATATCGTCCCAATTAGAGGGGGCCTACAGAGCCGCTGTTCCTAACCAATTTCAAAAAGACTTTATGGAGGTCGATAAAAGGGTGAATTTACTGTACTCGGCTTTGGAGGGTAAAGTATTGAGAATTTTCCCCATTCCCAATGAATCTAATAACAAATGGGTGTCCTACCCGGAGCTGGCCGATGCCGACTTTAAAGGAAAGGATTCACTCTATGTCCACAACATTTTACCCTTGTATTTCAATACACTAAAGTTGGCCAGAGAAGATGATGACTATGCGCAAGCCGATAACTTGCTTGAAAGTATTGAAGGCTATCAGAAAAAATTTGGAGCGTCAGTGATACCTTCGGACGATAAAATTGAAGCTGAAATCCTTTACAACAACTACGATGTTTTTAAAAAACTGTTCAGTTGGTACCTTTATGTAGGGCTTATCCTTTTTATTTTATTGATGGTCAAAATTTTTAGAGGAGGTAAAATTTTAGACCTTAGTATTAAGATATTTAAAGGGGCGATTTTTTTACTTTTTGCCGTGCACACCGCTGGATTAGTAGCTCGATGGTTTATATCTGGTCATGCTCCGTGGAGCGACGCCTACGAATCCATGATATATGTGGCTTGGGCTACCTTATTTTTTGGTTTGGTATTTGGTAGAAAATCTGACCTAACCATGGCCGCAACGGCTTTTGTTTCCTCGATGATATTGATGATCGCCCACTGGAACTGGATGGATCCTTCTATAGCAAATCTTCAACCTGTTTTGGACAGCTATTGGCTGATGATTCATGTGGCAGTCATTGTAGGGAGCTACGGACCCTTTGCCCTGAGTATGATTATCGGCGTGGTAGCCTTGCTCTTGATTTCTATTGCTGGAAAAAAGAAAAGAAAAAAAATTGAATTAAATGTCAAAGAGTTGACCATAATCAATGAACTTTCTTTGACCGTAGGTTTAATAATGTTGACCATTGGAAACTTTTTAGGAGGAATGTGGGCCAATGAAAGTTGGGGTCGGTATTGGGGGTGGGATCCCAAAGAGACCTGGGCATTGATCAGTATTTTGATTTACGCTTTTGTGATTCATATGCGATTTGTCCCCGGGCTTCGTGGTGTGTGGACGTTCAATTTTATGAGTATTGTCGCTTTTGCCAGTATATTGATGACCTATTTCGGGGTAAATTTTTACCTGGTGGGCTTGCACTCCTATGCCAGTGGTGATAAAATCATTACGCCCAGCTTTGTGTATTATGCAGCCGTTATAGTCTCCCTGCTGGGCGCTTTATCTTATTGGAGGTATCAAAAGGTTTTTAAATCCTAAATTGGAATAGAATTTGTAGTTAATGACTAAAAGGCCTCTTCATGAAAAGGATAAGCTTGCTTGTTTTGATTTGTCTATTTTTTGCTTGTAAAAAAGAAAAAAATGAAAATCTATCGGAATTATAAACCAATAAAATTAAGTGGGAACAATGGAACCAAAATGCCTACTCCTATACTTTTGGGATCAGTTGTTTTTGCCTTTATGAAGTTACCCTTCCCAGACAAATTCAAGTTGAAGAAGGGTCGGTAGTATCTGTGAATGGCGAGCCCTACAACACCGACATACATTGGGGTGTGTTGACGATACCAGATCTTTTTGATAGGGTGGAGCAGGCCCAGCAGAGCAATGCTTTTGATGTTGAGGTTAAATACCACAAAGAGCGGGGTTATCCTATTGAAATTTATATTGATGAAAATGAGATTATCGCAGACGAGGAGATCGGCTATTCTGTTTATAATTTAAGTGACTGAGGCCAGTTATCTCATCTTACCGAAGCTCATTTATTTTTATAGCTTGGGGGTAGTGGTGTACTCAAAGCACTCCAACTTGAAAAAGGGAATTGCAGCCAATAAATGATCAAAAATATCGGACATTATTTGTTCGTAGTTCGCCCAAATTTTATCCTTTGAGAAAACATAGACTTCAATGGGTACCCCTTCCGAGGTGGAAGCCAATTGCCGAACCATCAACGTCAAATCCTTGTTGATCTCGGGATGGTTTTGCAGGTAGGCGAGCGCGTAGCGCCTGAAAAGTCCTATATTCGTCATGTTTCGGCCATTGATTAGTAGTGATTTATCACTGCCATTTGCATGGTTTTCGGCCTTAATTTCTTCTTTTCTTTGCTTTATAAAAGGTGCTATTCTTTCAATTTTTCCTAATTCCTCAAGGTGG
This sequence comes from Flavobacteriaceae bacterium, assembly GCA_002716845.1. Classification (GTDB taxonomy): domain Bacteria; phylum Bacteroidota; class Bacteroidia; order Flavobacteriales; family Flavobacteriaceae; genus UBA8316. The sequence continues at coordinate 19,493 of PBCE01000030.1, forward strand.
TTTTCATCTACAAATGCAATGCTTGAAACCCTAACCAATATCGCCCTTTTGATTCTTCTACCACCAGATTCGCTCATTCCCCTCCAATTCACAAATGAATCTGACACCAATTTATACGTGGGAATGGTAGTTATTGTGTTATCAAAATTTTGAACCTTCACCGTGGAAAGGTTAATTTCTATCACGTCGCCATCCGCATTAAAGCTGCTCATGCTGATCCAATCTCCAATTCTAACCGTATCGTTAATCGTCACTTGCATGCTGGCGACGAACCCGAGTATCGTGTCCTTAAAAATCAATAATATAACTGCAGAGAGCGCCCCTAAGGTCGCCAAAAAAGTACCGATGTCTTTTCCCGTTAGTATGGAGAAAATAATCATTATACCCACAAACCATACAAATATCATTACCACTTGTATGTAGCTGTCAACAGGCTTGTCTTTAAAGTTTTTAAGTGTTTTGAGGTAGTCTTTTAATGAATTTAGTAAACGCCTTACCAATACGATACTTACTATGGTGATTGAGGCACTTAAAAAGGCACCTCCCATTTTCACTAATCCAGGGAATGGACTTAAAATTGTGGGAATAAAACTGTCAAATAAAAATAGGGACGGGAAATAGGATAGGGTTTCGGGGATTTTATTGTGTATAAAATAGTCGTCAAGCTTAGATCTAGTGCTTCTCGATATTTTTAAAAAAATCATACCGAGGAATCTTTTACTAAACCACCAAAGCAGTAGTGCTACCAATGAAACGATAAGCAGATAGGTTATGGATTCTAAACTTTGGGCCATCTGGTCATCGATCCCCATTTTTTTATAAAAATCCAGTAGAAATTCTTTCATAAGTAAAATTTAATTTCCAAAATTACTTTAAAAATAGGAGCAGCTTTTAGTGGTCTAAAAAAAAACCCCTAAACAGGGGTTTTTTTAAGTTGTAAAGGGTTTTACAAAACTGAGAAAGGGATTTCAAGCCTTACACCTGCCCAAGCTGCATGAAGGACTGCATTGTCGCCTTCACCAGTGAATGCCATGGAAAAAGCCTCCACATAGTTCATAGACTCTATGTAGGGGGCCTCAAATCTTGCGACATCTTTTGTTTTGTCATAGCTGTAAGCGCCCCAAACGTTAGTTGCAGAGTTGATGATGATTTCGGAACCAGAATCTTTTGGATAGGAATAAAGGCTATAAGTTCCCGCTTTTATAACCTTATCACCGAGCTTAACCGATTTGTAAAACCTGATTTCAGTGGCTTCATTGGCACCTGTTCTCCATACCTCATAGGTGGGTACTATAGTGCTGACATCTCTTCCATTTAGTTGAGGACGACTATAGGTTACTACAATCGCTTTGTCAGTAACACGATTGGAAGTAGGATAAGCGACACGATCCATAGGACTTTTATCCAACCCTTTGAACTCTTGTGCGAAGGATAGTGCTGCAGTAAATACAAAAAGGAGTGTAAATAGTTTTTTCATTTTAAAAGATTAATTTAATTGTTATAATTATTAAAGGTTACAGACCATTTCAGCGCCACAACAAGAGGGTGATTTGATCTTGCCCTGAAAGTCAGGACATCTGGAAATTTGGACTTCTGTGCCATCATCCTGTTAGAGTATATCGTCCATTGATGGACGGTCACATTTGGCGCAACCTGCGTTGACGGCCAAATCACATTGGTTACATTCGTATGTTGCAATTTTTTTTAAAGTTATTATGTTTTGCAATATAATTAATTAATATCATGTAAATTTATTTGACCTCAAGGATATGATGACCCGCCGGGAAGTTTTTTAAATGAAATGATCCTTTTTTTTCAGATTGTTCGGATAGTGCTCCGTTGATGTAGAGTTTCTTGTTTCCTTTGGTTGCAGGGATCAATAAATCACCTTTAACCCCACCAGGAATTTCAACCTCTAGAGAATAGGATTTGTCAGTTTGATTGCAGGCTACTGTCACAGCTCCTGTTATAAAACTGGTTTTGAGGGCAGCAGATTCAATTTCTCCAATTTTTGGGTGAATCTTTATGGTTTGCGCTCCCGGTGTTAAAGGTTCTACCCCCATCATCTTTCTAACAATGATATTTGCAGGTGCTCCACCCCAAGCATGGTTCAAATCTAAATTTGGCTTGTATCTTTTGTCCCAGGCTTCCATTGTAATGGTGGAACCATATCGAATCATGTTGTACCAGCTTCTTTCAGTTTTTGCCGCCATAAGATCAATTCCGTGCTGATCTCCTCCATAGTCAAACAATCCTTCCAACAATATTTGCGATCCGTAAACGCTACAAGACATGTTCTTCTCCTTTACATGTTTCAGTACGCTTTCTATGTTTCTGTCTTGGATTAAACCAAAGGTTAGAGCGAACATATTGGCATGTTGGGATTTGTGAGAAGTATTTTCTCCATCATTTATCAAACCATTTTTTTTATCTTGAAAGGTAGCTCTAAAAGCCCTTTTCACCTTTTCAGCCTTGTTGCGATACATGGTGGTGTCTTGTTTTTGATTCAAGGCAGCTGCAATTTTTACCATCACATTCAAAGTTCCATAATAAAGCGCATTGACAACCGCATTATAGGTTTGGTAGACATAACCATCATTTTCTCCAGGATATTGCTTTTCAGTTCCTATGAAGTCTGATAAGTCGGAATACCCACCGGGTGGTTTAGACTGTGGCCAATCCACAATGTCTCTTAGATTGTTGTTTTTACCCCAGTGGTTTTTATGTAATTTCTTAAAGAATTCATTTGTTTGTTTTCCTGTTAAAGTGCTGATTAAGCCGGTATCATCTGACAGATCTATCAAAGTTTTAATTTTTAATTCTGAATAATATTTTTTGATAAATCTGTCGTCACCAGTGTACAAATAATCATACCATGCCATCAAAATATTATACAAGGTCCACTCGGTAGGCCAAGTAGGATTAAACATTAAGTGTTTCATACTACCACGGGCAATTCCGTATTCCGAATCTACTGCATAATGAGATAATTGATTGATAAAAGCATCGGCTTCATAAGGGATCCTCTCCCGATCTCCATCCACATAATAGCCGCAAAAGCTCGTCGCCTTCATGGAATATTTACAGAATTCCCAAATTTGATTTAGGACCTTATTACTGGAGGAGAAGTTAGAAGCGTTCTCATCGAAGGTGTAATTTACCATTGTTCTTACGACTTGTTTTGGATTTAGATCGCCCTTATAATTTTTTATTTCTAAATATCTGAACGGGTAAACCTCTCCGATATAATTCGGCATTTTAATCACAAAAGGATTACTGGCCCTTTTTGAGTTACTCGGCCACAGAATCTCGTACCAATGGGTACCAGACTTTAGTGCCAACTCGGTTTTGTAATAACTAATATTTCTACCCTGTAAAGAATCTATGGTTTGACTGTCTTTGTTGACCATTTCACCAACGGTTACAATTACAGAATCTGCTCCAGTTCCCGTTAATTCTATTTTGAGTTTGGCAAAAGCAGCTTTTTCAAAATCTATAGATAACCTGTTTTTTTGCTGATCAATTTTTTCTGGCATTTGATCTGTAGCGATCAAGGGTTCTTGCGAAAATTTTTCGTTATTGATGTCCGGAGCAACAACAAACGCCTTCGGATCGGAATAGGCAGAAACCTTTTCCTGACCTTCCCAGTAGCGTACTTTCCAGTAGTACACTTTTTTGTGTTGAAGCGGAAGGCCATTATACAACACGGAGGCGTTAGTGGAATTTGTTTTCCCACTATCCCACAGATCTCCATGATCATTTTTTAGTTTCATTAGCTTACTGCTTACCAACACTTGAAAAGCAGTAGCGCCTTGAGATTGATTATCTAATACCCAATTCAGTAATGGTTTCTCCGATTGAACCAAAGGGACTTCATATCGGGCCTCTGTTAATAGATCATCATTGAGCGGCAGGGATTGCTTTACTCCATTGAGACCGACATAGTCTGAATAGCGCATCAAATCTGTTCTCAAACCAATGGGTTTGACAGCTCGGGTTTGCGCTTTTGTGGGGATTATTGATGTGAATAAAAAAAGAAAACACGCTACTGTAAACACTAAATTTCGGGAAATGAAGTATATTCCGATATTGAATCTATTCATAACATTTATGAGGTTGATCAGTCAATATATATATTTTTTCCATTTTTTTTGTGGAGTTCAAAACGATCAAACAACGCTCCAGTTGCATCAAAAGAACGATATATCAAGCGGTCTCCATCAATAGAAATATGCTGGAATAATTGGATGCGTTCACCTGTCTTATCCTGTGTTGCACCAAATTTATCCCAACCAGATTTATCTAATGAATACATTTTAGCTCCACTTACAGATACAACATATACGGGTCCAACAATATTGTTGCCTTCAACATCATTTTTAACCAGAACAGGTTTTTCGTAAATGGCACCTCTGGCATAGGTATGGTCATGCCCTTGTAACGCAAGATCTAAATTAAATTCTTCGAAAATTGGCTGCCACTGCGATCTAACTTCAGTGTTATTTCTCATACTGGATGCAGAAAATACCGGATGGTGGTAAGTAACTATTGTCCATTTTTTATCATTTTTTGTTAAAACTTCTCTTAGCCATTTTGCTTGACGTTTTATTTTAATATTACTGTTAAGTGCAATTATTTTAAGATCGGGATAATCTATGTAATAACAGGTTTTCTCCAATTCTTTTGGACCATTTTTTGGAAAGCCGAATTGAGCATTCCATTGAACTGAAAGTACTTCATCTTGTGAAAATAAACTTCCATCAAGGTATCGGTATTCGTGATTTCCCGGCACGGCAATGGCAGGTATCTCACTGTGGATAAAACCTCCAGCGGCAAACCACTCATTCCAATCAATCTCCTCATGTCCTTCATCGACTAAATCTCCAGCATGAATAAAAAAATCCGCATCTGGTGCAGTTTTGTAAGCATTTCTAATTACTCTGGACCATAATTCCAAAATATAATTTTGAGCATCACCTACATAAAGGAAGGAAATAGGAGTAGACAGATTATTTGCAGTTTTGAAATGATGCCATTCACTTTTAAAATGAAAATCACCAACTCTGTAAGCATATATTGTGTTAGGAATTAATTGATCGATTTGAACTTCAAAATATGATGCTTTAAATCCCTCTTTATATGCTATCTCAGAGTCTACTACAGTCCTTACTGCCTTATATTTTTTACTATTTTTTTTAAAATAAGGACCAGGTCCAGCTAAAGCAAGCTCAACAAAACCAACTTTATTATTAGCTTCAGTTCTCCAATTTATTGCAATTGATCTTGAAGGATCTTCAGTTGCACTTAATACAATATGGTCTGGAAATTTTGTTGGAGATGCCCATTCTTTAACAATTTCATTGATTTCTTTCATTGTAGTTTGTGAAGAAGTTAATGAAACTATGAAAAGAAATAGTAAACTAAAGAAAGTTTTGTTAGACATAATCAATTATAAGATTTAAAATTATAAATAAAATGAACCGCCAATCAAATTATAAAATTTTGATGGCGGTTTATTTTTTGTAAATAATATTAGAAACTTGCGATATCGATTGATTTATACCAAATCTCCATCTGTCTATTGCTGTGTAGCTGTATACCTACAGGCCCCTTTAAATTGGCTTCATCCAAAATATAATCCATTACATGCTCTCCATTTAGCCATACCCTGTATCGATTACCTATAGCTTCAGCAACCATGTTGTTCCAATCATTCATTTTGAGAAGCGACTTAACTTTTGTCGCCTCCTGAGGATAACCTTTTTTTGGTATATATGGAGAGCCAGTCATGTCTCTTTTTAATGATCCCGATACACCAATTTGAATTTGAGGATTTAAGTGGTCACTTCCTCTCATAAAAACCCCGGAGTCTATATTTCCACTAATAAATTTGAAATCAAGACGAACTCTAAAATTATCTAATGAATCTTTTGTCCAAAGTGTAGAACCTTTTTCATCAGGTCCATTTTTCACTTTCAACAAATTATCCTCAATGGACCACCATATATTATCATTAGGATCAATCTCATTTACTACAACACCCTCAGCTTCTCCTCTTCTGGTTTTAATAACCCATTGAGAAAGGTCAGTACCGTCAAAATAATTCTTGTATTTAGATTCAACCAAAGAGAACTCACTGATGTCTTGTGGGTTGAGTACTGAACCATTGTGTATTAACATTCTGTGGTGAAATGTTACTGATGAACCATTTTCTAATGCAAAATTTAATGCTTCCTTGCCCTTAGAAAAAACCTCTTGTCCCAATGGATTTGCGGAGAAAAGACCATAGTCCCTCGCATGCCAATAAGTAGGATAGCCCACATTATTTGGATCGTCCAATATGGTGATAGAAACGGGTTCTTCATCGATAGTACTGTAAAGTTTTACCCATTCGGCTCGGGTTCCCCAAACATCATTACCTTGAAGCCCTTCGCTGCTTAAGTAATTTCCGTTTACGCCAGTATTATCCAAAACCTTTACCTCAGTCGGATTTCCCATGGCATCAACAAATATGGCTGGTTTTTTGGAGGGTAACTCCATGGCGCGGGTAACTCGAACACCAAAAACACCTTCTTTATTGTCCTTAAATGAAACATCCTGAAGCGCTGTAAGCGTTGTATAACGGTCTAGGATTCTAGTGTTTCCTTCTTGGGAAAATTTAAAAACGGTAGCTTCGTCAAGTAAGGCCTCTCCAGCACTGTTTTGCCAACTACTTTTCGTACTCAAACTTCCATTTTCAGAGTCGATTTTCACAATTTCACTATGAACGATTTTACCATAGTTTTCGAGATGCTCCTTGGGGATGGCATCTGAATTGTTCCAAAAATCAAGTCCATTGATATCTCCATAGTTAAACCAATGTCCCATATGGTGTGGGTGATCGACGCGTTCTCCAGGTTGTGGATCTATTGGAAAACCTCTGGTTAATGTCTTTCCACTCGCAGTTACCAATGGGAATAATACTGGTTTTGGAAGTGAAGATTGATAATGATAACTAGTAAATAATGAACCATTCAGTTTTACATCAATCTTTTGGTTGGATGCATCTTCCACAAAAACTACCGAGGCGGATTCTGCTCCGGTAGCCTGTGGTTGTCCCTCACAAGAACTCATCAATACAATTAAACTACTTATTAAAAAAAAAGCTCTAATCATCACTTAAAAGTTAGTATTTAAATACTTTTCCACCGGCCAATACTTCCTGATTTACTTCGTCAAAGGTAGCTTTGAGTCCAGTTCTCATGGAGGCAGTGGTCATAATATTTGCAATGGAGTGGTTGTATCCAGCTTCTACAGGTGCGTTTGTTTTTTCTCTGGATCGGATACACTCTAACCAGTTTAGCATGTGATTGGAAGTCATATTGTCCACACCAGTGTTGGCCGAAGTAACTACTTTAGTTTTGATATCAGATAATGAAAACTCATCCAATCGGTTGGGCTTCATGTCCATAGCCTTGGAATAGCGTTCAGAAAGCCCACCATTAGGGGTTACTTTGTTAGTTTTCATGTTCAATTCACCTCCGTTGGAGTAGTAGATTTCTTTTGTTCCACCCGCAGAGTTTGTAAAGCGAGATGAGTAAACTACTTGGAATCCTTTATTGGCGTCGTTGGTGGGTCCATAATCGAACACTGCGGTCATGGTATCAAAGTTAGACCTTCCGTCTTTCCATAAATAAATTCCTCCATTAGCAGCTACACTTCTTGGGTGATCCAATCCAGTGAACCAATGTACTGTATCAATTTGGTGGGCCATCCATTGTCCAGGAATTCCAGAGGAGAAAGGCCAGAATAATCGGTATTCTAAATATTTTCTTGGATCCCATTTGTGGTAGGGACGATTCATCAGATATCTTTTCCAGTCGACATCAGATTCTTTGATATCGCTGACTTTATTTGGATATACCCTCCAACGTCCTGGTTGATTTACATTCCATGACATCTCAACCATAACAATATCACCAAAGGCTCCAGATTTAACGTATTTATCTGCAGCGTGGTAGTTTTTTCCACTTCTACGTTGCGAACCCACCTGAAGAACAATCCCTGCGTCGTTGGCAGCTTTTTTACCTAATCTTGCGTCCTCCATGGTTTCTGCAAATGGCTTTTCAACATAAACGTCTTTTTTTGCCTCTGCAGCTTCTACAGTGTGAAGGGCGTGTTGGAAGTCTGCAGTTGAGATGATGACAGCATCAATTTCGTTTTTGTCATACATTTCCTCATTGTTTCGCCAAGTTTTGATTTTATTTCCAGTTTTCTCTTCCAAGAAAGCCTTCCCCACATCTCTTCTGCGGTTCCAGATGTCTGAGACACCAACTATTTCACAATTTTGTGCTTTGGAATGACCCTGAAAAGCTGGGATTAATGATCCTTTTGCCCTCCCGGAAAATCCTACAATTCCGACATTCAGCCGGTCATTGGCACCAATAATTTTTCTGTAACTCTGAGCACTCATAGCAGTACTAGCAGCACTTACACTGCCTACCCCTGTGATAACCCCAGCTGAAACAAGTGATGCATCCTTGATAAATTTTCTTCTGTTTAAATCCATTTATTAAATCTTTATTATTAGTTTGTTATTTGTGTGCGCGCACGAACTTGTTTTCAAAAATAAAATATTTTTTGAATATTAAAACATTTACAACATTTTAAATTGATGGAGGTGTATCTTATTTCACCTTATTAGAGGTACCGTATAATTTATTAAGCCCCCTGTTCAGCACCCTGACAACATATTTGTTGTAATCTTGTTCGATACTTTTCTTTGCCGCTGGGACGAGTGGTTTTAGTGCTGTTTCAAAATCATCTAAAACCAAAGCGGTTTGTAGCCTTGTCCATTCATTTTCGGCTTTAAGCCCCTCGGCTAAAATTTTAATGACTTCTTTTGAAGAGTCCCCTTGACTCAATAAGGCTCTTGCAGCGCTTATACTCACATTTATAACCGTGTCGTTTAACGTTTTTTTCAATTGTTTTAAGGTAGCTGGCTTCACCTTAGTCTCTAGGTTATAGAGTCCTTGACCTGCCCAATACCGAACTGCTTCGTTATCATGATTCAAGCCTCTATATAAAATATTTTCATCTTCAGTTGAGGACATCATCAGAAGATCATCATAGAAATTCTCCTGTGATCGGATCCAATTGTAAATGGGCTGATCATTGTCTGTTTCCCAAGTCCTCATGATGGACTCTGGGAAGAGTCCAACATCCATGATGTCCAACATCCATCGGTCGTGGACTGCCCTCATTTTTTGCAGGGTATCTTGCATTATTGGGTCGCGCGCAAGATCATTTAACTCCAATGGGTCACTGACCAAGTTAAATAGAGATTCTATGGGTTTTTTTTTTGCGACCATTTGCCAGCCAGCGTCTTTTAAGGTCCCCTTCTCTTCAGCCTTTCTTATTTCCTTCATCAAAGGGCCTCCCTCTGGGGTATTCATAAATTGTATAAACGGTTTGTTGGGCTCGTAGTAACGGAGGTATTTAAACTGTTTACTGCGCACCCCTCGTTGCATGTCATAGCGTTCATCCATCCTGCCACGTGCAATGTAAACATAGGGATTTTCTTCTTTGTTTTTCCCTAAGAAAACTTTTCCCTGCATATTTTCTGGAATGTCAGCTCCTGCCAAATCAATTACCGTAGGGGCCAAATCAATAAAGCTGATCAATTCGTCAACAGTACTTCCAGGAGCAGCTGGATAAAGGGATTTATAATCCTCTGGAATGTATAAGATAAAAGGAACCTTAACCCCGGTGTCAAGCAGCCACCTTTTGTGACGGGGGAGTCCAGTTCCGTGATCGGAATAAAAAAACACGATGGTGTTTTCCTTTTCTCCGGCATCTTCCAGCTCTTTAAGAAGCTTTTCTACCACACGGTCCATCTGTGCAATATTGTCGTAATGTCTTGCCAAAAGGGTTCTCACCTCAGCCGTATCTGGATAGTAGGGCGGTACGTCTATACTTTTGGGGTCTGTTCTAAGTTCGAAGGGAAGGTCTTCGGTGAGCCTTTGGTGCTTTTCAAGGTTGTTGATGCAGCTTTCGTGGGTCAGGGTCAGGTTAAAAACAGAGAAAAAAGGAGTGGCTTTATTAGGTCTATTTTTCCAGTGTGCTTGGTTGCTCGAAGCATCCCAAATGGCCCTTTTTAAATCAAAATTATAATCTTCCTTTACATTGTTTGTACAGTAATAACCTGCAGTCCTCAGCACCTCAGGGTACAATTGAATTTCTTCTGGAATTCGACCAGAAGTTTTCATGGCATTAGAGAAAGACCGCATATGAAGTGTTCCCAAAGAGGAAGGATACATACCTGTTATGATCGCATTTCTGGCTGGAGCACATACCGGAGCATTGGCGATTGCATTGGTGTACATAAATCCATTTGATGCTAGTTTATCCAATGTTGGGGTGTGGGCAATGGGATCACCGTAACAACCCAAGTCTGGACTGATATCTTCCACGGAAATCCATAAAATATTTGGGCGTTTTTTTACTGTTTTCGATTCTTCTCCACAGCCGAGGAATAAAGATAAGCTCAGAAATAAAAATAGACTGGGGATTTTTAAAAACCTGATCACCATCATAATACTAGTTTTCTGAATTTGAGAATTCAAGGGCCCAAGCAGTGTATTGTTTTTCCAAAGCAGCAGCTTTTTCACGCTCTCGAGCAATGAGATTAATTTCCTCAACGGGATCATTTTTGAGATTGTAGAGTTCCCAGACATTAAGATGGGCCACTAATTTCCAATCTCCATCTCGTATGGCTTTACCATGGCGCCACTCCCAAAAAATCGGTCCATTGCGTTCTTGAGATCCATTTCCTAACATTTGCGATAAAAAACTCTGACCTGGACTCGAGAGGATACTTTCTCCATTAAAATTTTTAGGATATGCTGCACCAATAACTTCTTGCAAAGTGGGTAAAAAATCAATCAGATGAACCGGTTTGTGGACAATACTTCCTTTGTTTTTTATTTTATCAGGCCAATAGGCAATTAGCGGGGTTTTGATCCCACCTTCGTGGCTCCAGTTCTTGTATTCACGGTATGGAGTGTTACTCACATTGGCCCAATTTTTACCTAGAGACTTCCAGTTGGTAAGACTGCCAATGGCACCCGTGCCTCCAGAAATGTTGACCACTTCACTCGAACCCCCATTATCAGATGTAAAAAGAATAAGGGTATTATTAAGTTTGCCCTGATCCTTCAATGTCTTGAGCAACCTGCCAATATTTTGATCTAGGCGGTCTATCATTGCAGCATATACGGCCATGGTTCTGATTTCTTCCTTTTTTTTAGAATCGGACAGTGCCTCCCACGGTTGGTGTTCTGCTTTTGACAAAGCACTATTTTCGGCTATGATTCCAAGTTGTTTTTGTTTTTGGTATCGTTCATGGCGGATGGCTTCGTATCCAACTTCATAACGGTTTTTGTATTTTTCAATGTCTTCTGGCCAAGCCATAAGCGGGTCGTGGGGAGCGGTGTAGGAGAGGTAAAGAAAAAAAGGAGTGTCAGCAACCATTTCGTCCATCCATTGTAGGGCGTAGTCCGTGAAAACATCCGTGGAGTAAAAATCTTTTGATGTTGGGGTATAAGGATTAAATACTTTTCCTTCGATGACCCAGTTTCTGTAGGTCGTAGGATTGTTTTTTAAGCCCTTTTGCGCGGGTTGACCTTCTCCATCACGCTGCAGCCCTGGGTTAAAGTGATTGGAGGCCCCATCCAGCAATCCACTGTAATGGTTAAAACCCCGATTTATGGGGTTTTCGGTACTGTGATGTTTACCCGACCACAGGGTAGTATATCCTTGCGATTGAAACAATTCTCCTAAGGTAATGGCATTGCGCATGGGCTGGCGAAAGCTTTGGTGGTATCCCGTTTGCTGGGAATAAAGACCAGTGATAAGTGCTGCACGTGAGGGAAAGCATTTTGAAGTGTTGTAGGCATTGGTAAAACGTACCCCCTCGAATGCCAAATGATCCAAGTTTGGGGTCTCTACTTCACTGCCATAAGAGCCCAAATCCGAAAAACCCATGTCATCGACCAATATGACAATTACATTGGGCAGGTTTTTCGGATTTGGAACCTCTTTGCAGCTAATAGAAATAAGTGAAACTAAAGAAAGTAAAACTCTAAAATTCACGAATTTTTACGTTTTTAAACCAAACATCGCCTGGACTGTGATCTTGCAACAGAATTCTTCCATTTGCACCTACGCCAAAGCCTTTGTGCTTATTGTACTTACTTTTATTAATAAGGTTTTTCATGCTTTGAGAAAAGCGATTGTATTCGACCACCTTAATGTTATTGATCCAGTGCTCAACATGTCCACCATTAATAATAATTCTTGCCCTGTTCCATCTACCAGGACCATTGGCCCTAATATCATCACGACTGATTTCTGATAAATTTTCTGCAGCAATAAGATCGTAAAGAGATCCAAAAGTTCTGTTACCCTGGACACCCAAATTATGGTCTGGATGATTTTTATCTAGCACCTGGAACTCAAAACCGATGTTTTTGCCGTCTCCCCCGGTTAGGGCGTCAACAAAATATTTAATTCCGCTGTTTCCGCCCTTTTGAAACATTAAATCTACCTCCAACTCGAAGTTGTCGAATCTTTCTTTGGTCACTATACTTCCAGATCTTTTAAAATTTGCTGATTTTTGGTGCTTTAGAAAGTGAATCTTTCCATCGACTATTTCAATTCCATTTTCTGGAAATGCATCAGATTTATCTCCTTTCCATCCATTAGTAGTCTTACCATCCCAAAGCAATCTCCATCCTTTTCTTTGCTCTTGTTGGGTCAGCTGATTATCCAAAAAACTCACTTGCTTTGCATGAGGCTGGTTGTCAGTTTGGTATTTTTCTAAGTTTTCGGTTACCACCATTATATTTTTCCACTGAATGGTTTTTCCCTCTTGTGTCTTGTCTTTTATGGAGTGTACTTGAAGGGCAATAAAACCTTCCGAGGTCATCTCATCCACCAAGTTAGCACACTGAATACCATTGATAAAAGTTTTAATGGTATTTCCAATAGCTTCGATTCTCACTTTATTCCAAGCCCCGTTGTTAAAAGCAGCGCTTCCTTTTGGATTAATGGTCAGTGGATAAAGCCATCCTCTTCGTGCTTCATCGTATATACCACCGGTCCATGCCCTTTTGCTGGTATCCAATTCTGATTGATAACCATGTACCCTTCCATTTCTATATTCCTTAATGGAATTTGATCGGAACTGAATTCCAGAATTTAAACCTGGTGCGACCATAACTTCTAATTCTAAAATAAAATCGCCGTATATTTTTTTGGTGCATAAAAAAGTATTTGGCGTACCGGCTCTTGAAGTTCCAACAATGGCTCCATCGGTAATATGATATTCAGCTTCTCCATTTTTTTTCTCCCAATTCGATAAATTTTTTCCGTTAAAAAGGGGCTTCCAGTCTGATTGTGAAAAAGAAAGGGAGCAGAAAAATAATGTCAGCATATAGGTTGACATCAGTTTAAAAAAATTAAATTTGGTTCTCATATTTATATTTCTTAATTAACAACATGTGTGCGTGCACGCAAATGTAAGTAAAATTGTATGAAAGTTATTATGAAATTTAGCATCAAATACGTTTTTCTGCTACCATTGGTTTTTTTGGCTTGTAAAAGCCCTGCTCCCAATAACAAGGATACTAGGCCGAATATCATTTTTGTCATGTCCGATGACCATACCAGCCAAGCTTGGGGTATCTATGAAGGTGTATTAAAAGATTATGCCATCAACCAAAACATAAAGCGTTTGGCTTCGGAAGGGATTGTTTTGGAAAATGCTTTTTGTACGAATTCCATTTGTGTTCCCAGTCGCGCCTCCATTCTCACTGGCCAGTACAGTCATAGGAACCAGGTCTACACACTCAGCGATGTACTCCACCCCGACCATCAAAATGTGGCCAAGCTCATTCAGAAATCGGGATATCAAACGGCATTGTTAGGCAAGTGGCATTTGAAGAAAAAACCCTCGGGGTTTGATTATTTTAATGTTCTACCAGGCCAAGGACAATACCATAACCCCAAACTGAAAAGCCAGGAAAATTGGCAAGACGGCAAAAAAGGAGGGAAGGAGTATAAAGGTTTTTCCGCTGATATAATTATGGACGAATCCCTAAAATGGCTCGACCAAAGGGATAAAAAAAAGCCCTTTATGTTGATGACGCATTTCAAAGCTACCCATGAGCCTTTCGATTACCCTGAGCGGTTTAAAAATCTTTTTGAAAACGATACTTTGCCAGAGCCAGTCTCTCTGCTGGACTTTGATCCAGCTAAATCAGGACGCAGTTTTGAAGGTCAAATATTAGAAACTTTAGCAGCGCGTTGGAGAAATGCAACCAGAGAAAAGGGCAATAGCTACCCCGGACTACCATTTGACACTGATGGATTAAATGAAATTCAAATTCGAAAAAAGACCTATCAAAAGCTGGTCAAGGATTTTTTGAGATCAGCAGCTGCTATTGACGAGAATATTGGCAAAATGTTGCGCTATTTGGATGCTGAAGGTTTAACCGACAATACCGTTATTATATACACCTCCGATCAGGGTTATTTTCTAGGTGAGCATGGAATGTTTGACAAGCGCATGTTTTTGGAGGAATCCGCTCGCATGCCCTTTGTGATCCGTTATCCCGATGAAATCCCTGCGGGAAAAAGAAATAAAGACATAATTTTAAACATAGATTTTCCCGCGCTAATGTTAGATTATGCTGGGATTCCACAGCACGAAAGTTTTCAGGGTGAAAGTTTTCGAAAAAATCTTTATTCAGAAACTCCGCCACAGTGGAGGGACAAAATGTACTATCGGTACTATGCCCACGCCCTAAATCGTCCTGCACATTTTGGGATTCGAACCCAGCGCTATAAGTTGATTTTTTATTATGGATTGTCATTGGGACTTAAGGGCACCTACACCGACAAAGCGACCAAACCTGCTTGGGAATTCTATGACTTGGAAAGTGATCCCAATGAGCTTAAAAATGAGTATGAAAATCCCGCCTATCAATTGATTATTGGACAGCTAAAAAATGACCTTATTTTATTGAGGTCAGAAACAGGTGATCGGTACACAGATGGATCTGAGATTATTAAATTGATAAATCAATATTGGTAATTCTATATAAAGTGTTAATTATTTGCTTAAATGTTAAAAAGATTTCATTTTTTACCTCGATTATTTTTAATATTGCGATAAAAATTTAATATAAATACAATATTCACAATAATTATGTATTATATTTAGCAAAATTTTAACACACAAACATTTTATGAAACTAGAGAATTATCATTATTTGATATTAATCCTTTTTTTAAATGTCAGTATTATATTTGCGCAAAATAGTATTTCTGGTGTCGTCACAGACGATGCTGGAGTACCATTGCCGGGTGTAAATGTGATTATTAAAGGAACGCAAAATGGAACGACAACAGACTTCGACGGCAATTACACCATCAGTGCATCTGACACTGACGTACTGAGCTTCTCGTTTGTTGGATTTTTGGAAAAAGAAATTGAGGTAGCTAATGCTGACTCATTTAATATTTCTTTGGAGATGGGATCCGATGAATTAGAGGAAATAGTTTTAACAGGTTATGGATCTGTAAAGAAAAGAGACTTAACAGGTGCCATTGCCCAAATCAAAACAGAAGTAATTCAAAGAGCCAACCCAACCCAAGCTGCCGCAGCACTTCAAGGACAAGTAGCTGGAGTAAATGTTACTAGATCTGGTGGAAAACCAGGGGATGCAATTGACATCAATATTCGGGGGTTGAACAACTTTGACAACGAAAAAACAAGACCACTGGTTGTTGTAGATGGTATATTAGGAGCAGATCTAAACGACATCAACCCGGTTGATATTCAAACCATTGACGTCCTTAAAGATGCCTCATCTACTGCGGTTTATGGAGCCCGAGGAGCCAATGGGGTAATCATTGTAACTACAAAAAAAGGATCGGATGGGAAGCCTAGCGTTTCTTACAATGGATATTACGGTGTTAAAACTCAAGCTCACATGCCTAACATGATGAATTCTCGTCAATTTTATGACTTGTATCAGGACGAAGATAAATTTGGACGAGGATTTACTGCTCAGGAATTGTACAATGTTAATAATGGAATTACTACAGATTGGTTGGATCTGGTTTCGCAAAGAGCAATTCAACAGAATCATACAGTATCTGTAGCAGGCGGGTCTAAGTCAACGACATATAATTTCTCTGCTGGTAAGCAAGAAGAAAACGGCATGGTACAAAATAACCAGTACACACGTTTAAGTTTAAACGCAGGTATTGAAAGTCAAGTTTCTGAAAAAATGAAGGTTGGTTTTACAGCCTACATTACTGACAATGAGAGAGACTGGGGTTCTTTGGAAGCAGTCAGATCTGCGATGAGGTCTAGACCTACAGGTACTGCTTATTTTAACGATATTGTTGAACCCAACAAAAGAGATACCAATTTTGGTCCAGTAGGTCCATATGCTTTTTACATGGGGATAAATGATTCACAGGTGATCAACCCTTTGGTTGAAATCAGTCCAGATAATTATCAAAGGCAGAGAAGATCAAATTCAGTGATTGCAAATGCCTATTTACAGTATGAAATTATTCCAGGTTTGAAATTCAAGACTTCTTATTCTGCGTACAATAACAACCAAAGGGAAGGCGAATACAGAGGTACTTTCACAAAAGCTCAAAAGGGATCCAGAAATCCTAGAGCTTTAACAAACAACCTGAAAACAGCTAACTTTACTATTGACAATACTTTAAACTATCAAAAGGAAATTGGCAAGCACTCAATAGATGCTACAGCACTTTTTAGTGTATTTGAAGAATATCAAGAGTATATGGACATAGCTGTTCAAGATCTCCCTTACAGGTCTCTGTGGCATAATACAGGCTCAGGTGCCACCATAGAAGCATACAACACTAATTTACAAGAATATTCTATTGTATCTTTTATGGGTAGGATTAATTATACATTCGACGACAAGTACTTATTGACAGTCACGGGTCGTCGAGATGGAGCATCTCAACTAGCTGATGGAAACAAATGGGCTTTCTTCCCGTCTGCTGCAATTGGTTGGAGATTATCCGAGGAATCTTTCATAAAAGATTTAGGACTATTTTCGAATCTTAAATTGAGAGCCAGTTATGGTGAGGTCGGAAATAATTCAAGTATTGCTCCTTATGCTACTCAATCTAATATTTATCAAACATATTATGATTTTGATGGATCTGCCTCATTGGGTTATACAATTAATTCATTGTCAAATCAAGGATTAGTTTGGGAGAGAAGTAAAGAGATAAATATTGGTTTAGATTTTGCTTTGAACGATATTAAAGTCAGTGGAACTGTTGAGTATTACAAAAGAAATACCGAGGACTTGATCTTGGATGATAAAGTTCCAAACTCCACAGGGTTTAATAATGTTTTGGATAATGTAGGAGAAATTGAAAATAGTGGAATCGAGATTTCATTAAATTCAGTTAATCTTACACTACCCGATTTTTCATGGTCTACCAATCTGACTTTTACTGCCAACCAAGACAAGGTAGTAAAACTTGCAGGTGGACTTCTTGAAGATAAAGGAAATAAGCGTTTCGTTGGCGAGTCAGTTAGAGCGCATTATTCATATAAGTTCCTCGGAATTTGGCAATTGGGTGAGGAAGCACAAGCCGCTGAATTTGGTCAGGTACCTGGACAGATTAAAGTCAAGGATTTAAATGGCGACAATACGATCAACTCAGATGATAGGATGATCTTGGGTAGTGAAACACCCGATTGGACCGCAGGTTTAAGAAATCAGATCAATTATAAGAATTGGGATTTATCCTTTTTTATCTATACTAGACAAGGACTGATGTATTCTAATGCCTTCCTCAATGGAACTTTTGGAGATATAGCGAGTGACCGTTACAATAGGTCTGCTGACCTCGACTATTGGACACCAACCAATCCTAGTAACACTTATTACAGTCCTCTAACAGGACCTGGTTTGAATTCGAAGAATGAGGCAAAAGGAGGAACTTCCAGAGTTGCACTCAGCTATCAGATGGCAGACTTTGTAAGGATTTCTGACATCACCATGGGATACAGTCTTCCCAAATCGGTGCTCAATGAACTCGGCGTTTCAAGATTTAGAGTTTATGGTCAATTACAAAATCCATTTGTATTTACTGACTTTCTGACTTTCGATCCGGAATACAATTCTGGTGCTTACAACGATGATTTCCCAGCATTGACTATGTTGATTGGAATTAACTTAAACTTTTAATTTCAAAAATATAGAACGATGAAAAACATAAAAGAAATTAATTCAAAAATGAAAAAACTAAATAAAATCATATTAGCATTTGCTTTGATTTTAACCATTAGCTGTGATACCGATGAAATTCTAATTGAAGATAGTGTCTCCAATCAGACGGCTTCTGATTATTTTTCTACTACTACTGGTTTTGAAGACTTGAGCAAATCAATTTATCCATTATTGAGACCAATAACTCAGATGAGAGCACTAACATTAAATGGTACAGATCTTTTTTCCAATCAGACAGCTTGGGATCAGGTTGGTAATCAGCTCAATATTAGTATTGAAACATATGGCCCAGAATTAACTGAGGGTATCTCCGAGGTCCAAGACATGTGGGTATATAACTTCAAAAACGTTAATCGTGCGAACACCGTGATTACTCGAGCTGCGGGTGTCAATGATGATTCTTATGCTGCCACCCTCAACATAAGAGTGGCCGAAGCCAAATTCATCAGAGCCTTGTCGCTTTTTTACTTGGTTCAGCAATTTGGCGACATACCCTTGCCTTTAGAAGAAACAACTTCTGCTAACAAAGAGGTAACCCGCGTTCCCTCTGCAGAGGTGTACACTCAGATAATCACTGATTTAACAGAAGCTGAGGGAGTCTTGCCAGCAGTTGCTTCAGATTACGGAAGAGCGACCAAAGGGGCTGCTCAACATCTGTTGGCCAGAGTTTACCTAACTAGAGGTTGGAATTTCCAGAATGCGCTTGGAGGATCAGACACAGACTTTAATCTCGCTAGAGAATACGCTGATAAGGTTATCGCAGCACATCCAATGGTAAGTGACTATTTAGACTTATTTCCCAGAAAATCTGAGGATCCTACTAAACAAACATATGGGCCTGGAGACCAGAATGCAAGGAATAGCGAAGTCGTATTAGCTGTTCAATATTCTGATGCAGCGTTGACCAACGTTATGGAAACAGCTGACCAATCGGGTGCTTCTTTTACTGGAGACGGTGGTAATAATTCTCACAGTATTTTTGGAGGAAGTCACGATGAATCACCCGGTAGCCCTGGTAGAACAGAGGATTACAATAGACAGTTAGGACAGCACAACACCCTTCCCGGAGTATGGAGATTATTTGATCCAAATACTGATTCCCGATACGCTTTGAACTTTGTAGAAAAAGTCTATGCCGTGGTGGATAACCCAGGATTTGTTCCTGCAGACGGGGTACCTGCTATTGATATCTCCGCAGGTGATGTTGTTGTAGAATACAGAGATTGGAACAATCCCGCCACAACACTGACCGAAAGAGGTAAAGATGTTGGTGGAGATCAAAATTTTGCGGTAATCAATATCGATTCAATCGGAAAAATCGATGAATCAAATTATCACAATGCCAATAAAACCCCTATGATGTGGAAATTTTGGGAGCCTGGAATTCCTTATGGAAACGGTTTTGGTCAATTCGACCATCCGCTCATGAGATCTTCAGAGGCTTATCTAATTGCCGCCGAAGCCATTGTAAAAGGAGCCAGCGCTGGAACTTTAGGTTCTGCTGATGACTACTACAATGCTGTTGTAAACAGAGCCGTTGGAGCTTCAAATTCCGCGGATATGGCTGCTGATCCCAATGATTTATCTTCTCTCGCCACTAAAAGTTACAGGGCCTCTGGTTCGGTAACTATTGACATGATTCTCGATGAAAGAGCGCGTGAATTCATGGGAGAAGGGTTAAGATGGTACGATCTTAAAAGAACAGGAAAGCTCATAGAAAGAGCTAAGGCGTTTAACCCATGGATCGGTGGGCTCAATTATATTCAAGATCATCACTATCTAAGACCTATACCGCTTTCAGAAATTGATTTAGCAACAAACGATGTTAGTCAAAACCCTGGATACTAATTAGATCTTTACTCTATAAAACCCGTTTTTGGTCAATAACAAAAACGGGTTTTTTTTATATTTATTATCATACAAAATTCGATTTAGCTTTAACGTATGAGACGTCTATTCCTCTTCACTTTTTTTAGCCTTTCTTTAGCTGCTCAGTACAATTTTGAAAAGTTAGATCAAAGAATGCGGCAATTTGTTTCTGACGGTGAATTAGTCGGGTTTCAAACATTGATCATCAAAGAAGGAAAAATTATCCATTCCGATTTGTATGGCCATGACAACCTTGAGGAGGGCAAACTACTTCAGCAAAACAGTATTTTTAGAATCGCCTCCATAACCAAATGCATAGTTGCTGTTGCGATCATGAAGCTTTATGAAAAGGGTTATTTCGATTTAGAGGATCCGATTGGTCGCTACATTCCGGAATATAGAAATCCAATGGTTTACCAAGCAGATGAAACGCTCAAACCCGCTTCAAACCCCATTCGAGTTATCGATGTTCTCAGACATACCACTGGCATTGGAAAAACATACCCAGCGTTGAGAAAGCAATTTGATATATTAAAATCTAACCGCTCCTTCGATTTGGAGACAGAAGTAAAGCGGATGAGTAAAATTCCACTCGCTGCAGAACCTGGAACCCTTTGGATATATGGACCCTCAGTCAGTATAGGTGCTTATCTTATTGAAAAACTAACGGGCCAGAAAATCGATGCTTTTCTTAAAAAAGAAATTTTTGATCCCCTAAAAATGCAGGATACTTTTTTTGAAATTCCCAAAGAGAAACAACATCGTTTTACATCGGGTTATTTTTTAGAAAGACCTGGGTATCACAGCTTAATTGATCACCCACTGAGCTCCCCATACACCCATAATGTAACATTTTGTAATCCCGCAGGAGGTTTGGCCTCCACCATGCAGGATTTTTCTATTTTCTGTAGGATGCTATTGAACAAAGGGACCTACGAAGGAAACACAATTTTAGAACCCAAAACGGTAGCATTAATGACCAGTGACCAACTGAGGCTAATCAAGAATGCCAAACCGAGTAATGACAATCATAAACCCAACGATGCTATTGGTTTCGGCTTTACATTCAATGTGATTAAAAACATTGAAGCATATCCTTTTCCTGGAAGCCAAGGGAGTTACGGCTGGTTTGGATCTTGGGGACCTTATTTTAGAATTGATCCAAAGCAGGGCATTATAATGATACTGATGACACAAATGAAAGGATGGCATTACTCCCGTAGAGAAATTTTTGAAAATCATGTTTACAATGCTATATTAGACTTATAAAATCATTAGTTTGAACATTTAAAAATTATGATTTAAGGGTTTTTAGAACTAATTTTAAGTGCACTTGAAATTAGGCGTGCCAAAACCAAGAAAGATTTAAAAAAGATGAAAACCTCTCCACAATATTCATATTACTTAAATATATTTTTTTTAACATTTATTTTTTCGCTTTCATCTGCTTCCGGTCAAAAGTTAAAGGAGAGAAAACCAAACTTTATCGTGATCCTAACCGATGATCAAAGTTGGGTGGGCACCTCTTTTTTAGCCGATCCAAATGATCCGCGCTCCAAAAGCGATTACTATCAAACACCCAATATGGAAAGATTGGCAAACAGTGGTATGCGCATGACTAATGGATATGCACCTGCACCCTTTTGCTCGCCTACCAGAAAAAGCATATTGAGCGGATTGACACCTGCAAAGCACGAATATCAAAAAGACAGACAGAATTGGACAAAGGCATTTAGAAAGCAGATGACCATACCCAAAATTCTAAAAACAGTAGACCCCGAATACGTCACCGCTCATTTTGGGAAATGGGACGCCCGCTACGATAATTTTACCCCAGAGGAAATGGGTTATGATTTTAGCGATGGGCTTACTTCAAACAACACTGGAGGGGGAAAGAAAACCCTCCAAAAAGAGGGTAAAGAAATTCCTTTTCCTATGGGACAAGCCTGGCCCAAAGCCTACGATGATCCAAAATTGATTTTCTCCTTGGCCCAAAAATCAAATGATTTTATCGAAACTCAAACAAAAAACAATAAACCCTTCTATCTTCAAATCTCTCACTACGCAGTTCACTTGGCCATTACCCATTCTGAAAAAAATATTAATAGATATTTTAAGTTAAAAAAAGGACAAAAACACTTTGTCCCAGCCTTTGCCGCCATGACCGAGGATATGGATGAAGGCATAGGGATTTTATTGGATAAAATAGCAGCACTTGGAATTGGTGATAACACTTATATTTTCTTTTTGTCTGATAATGGTGGGAGAACCTCAATCCCCATTGGGCCTAAGCAAAAACTCGACCGAAACTTTCCTTTAAGAGGGGGCAAGGGATCGATGTATGAGGGAGGTCTTAGGGTTCCTTTTGTGGTCTCCGGGCCAGGAGTTTCCTCCAATGCCCATTCCGATGTTCCCGTTACTGGATTAGACATTTTACCCACAGTGGCAAGACTGGCAGGCTATAACGAACCACTCCCAGAAATCATAGATGGAGGAAACCTGGAAAGTATAATCCACAACAATGGAGTTGGAAGGGTGGAGCGCAACAAACCTTATTTAATTTTCCACCAGGCCGCGAATAGAAAACCTAAATCCGCAATTCGTTGGGGGGATTATAAGTTGGTTAAAAATTGGGAAAACAATGTGCTTGAATTATTTGATTTATCTGAGGATGTAGAAGAAAAGAATGATCTTTCAAAACAAATGCCGGAGCGGGTGATCAAACTAAACAAGGCTTTGGAGGAATTCCTCGAAATGGCCAATGCTGAAACAAAACGAACTGAAATTTAAATGATTTTATGATTAATACTAGAAGAAAATTTTTAAAACAAACCAGCGGAGTATTACCCTTACTGCTCTCGCCCAGTTTTTTATCCCGCAGATGGACCCATTCGTCAAAAGAGATAAAGATCGATGAGATTAATTTGTTTTTAATCAATGTAACTAAGGAGCGTAACTTTAGTTATGGTGTATGGAAAAACAGGCAACATGTAATGATCAATATCAAAGGAGCCAATCAAATAGGCTGGGGGGAGACAAAAGTTTCCAGTAACCAACCAGATTTTGACCTATCCAAATGGTCTGAGGCTTTTAAAAAACTTAAGGGGATGACCTTAATAGACGCCATAGAAGAAGTCAGAAATCAATTTTTACTGGGGCAGTGGAGACCCATTATAACGGAAGGTTTACTCATGACCCTTTATGATTTAATGGGTAAATTGGAAAACAAACCAACTATAAAAATATGGGGCTTGAAAGGCACTAATCCTGTGCCTGCAATTTTCTGTATTTTAGAAAGAGATACTGAGTTGGTAGTTAAACAAGCAAGAATTTCAGTAAATCAGAATATGCATCGTTATGTAAAGATTAAAATGTTCGGAGAATTCGATGTCGATAAAAGAAATGTTAGTGCACTAAGAAAATTTCTTGGACCAGATTCATTTATCTTAGGTGACCCTAATAGAGGGTATAGTCATATCATTGGCAGAACTTCAAGAAGCATTCCAGCTAAAAACTGTGGGGAGAAAGTCATAAATAAATTATCTAAAATAATGATTGCTCTCAACGAGGCAGGAATGGATGGTGTTGAAGATCCGGCGAGTTTGATGAAAGAGGAATTAATCTTTTTACAGGCAAATGTTGGTAAATTATCGATTGTTCCCGATAAAATAATGCGACCTGCATCAAAAAGTATAAAATATTTTGATAAGCGGATGGGAAATTATTTTAATCTTCACCCTAATCAAATGGGAATTTTTACCGAGATTAATGAAATTTCTAAAGTTATTAGGGCTTCTAATAAGGGTATTATGATTGGAGACGGAAGTTATGTTGGTGCAGCTTGTACATTTTGGCAACAACTTGCAATTGGAAATGAAGCCTCTTGGGTAGAAGCTATGGAAAAACCACATGAACATGAGGCATTTTTAAACTGCATCGATGAAAAAGCGACGCAGTTGAATGCTGATGGAAAAGTCACTGTTGATTTTAAACCTGGTTTTGGACTCAAAGTGAACGAAACTAAATTAAAATCCATCACAGATCAATATCTAAATATTTAATAATGAAAAAAACATGCTATTTTCTAATTCTTTTTAGTGCATTGACCCTTGCTCAGCGACCTGTAGATTTGGTCAACCCCTTAGTAGATTCTGCCAATTCCAGGTGGTTTTTCTTTACTTCAGCAACACGCCCTTTTGGAATGGTCAACCTTAGTCCTGATATGGGGACTGCAGGTGCCTGGGCCTCGGGTTACCGATACAATGAAAAAACCATAAATTTTTTCAGTCACATTCACGCGTGGCAATTGTCAGGAGTTCCAGTTTTACCCACCACAGGAGTCATCAAAGCGCATTTGGGCCCCAAGGTATACGGATCGGCCTATTCCCACGATAGAGAAACTGTGGAACCTGGTTATCACTCCGTTGTATTGGACGATTATAATGTCAAAGCTGAGCTCACATCAACAGTCAGAGTTGGCTTTCACCGATATACTTTCCCAAAATCCGATAAAAGTGCGGTAATTCTAGATCTTTCTACCCAATTGGGACCTAGTGGAACAGAGAGTGGCTACGTTAAGCGGGTCTCTAAGAAAAAAATTCAGGGCTATGCTGTTATGGAAGGAACCATTAGACGACCTAAACCTACTAAAGTATTTTTCTCAATCCATTTTGACAAACCTTTTGAAGCCCTTCATGCCTTTAAAGAAGGGGAGATCATTGGGGAAGTGAAGAAATTCGAAGGAGAAAACGGAGGGGTGTATCCTGTGTTTAAAACTGAGGAAGGTGAACAGCTGCTCATGAAAGTTGGAATTTCCTATGTGAGCATGGATCAGGCCGAACTAAACCTGCAAACAGAATTGAGTCATTGGGATTTTGACACTGTTGTTGAAGATTCCAAAAACCATTGGAACGATTACCTCAGCAGAATTGAAATCAAAGGAAATACAAAAGACCAACGTGTAAGGTTTTACACCGATTTGTGGCACGCACTGCAAGGCCGAAGAATTATCAGTGATGTCAACGGCAAATACAGCGACATGACAGGAGAAAAGCAGCAAATTGGTCAAATTCCTTTGGATTCAGAGGGAAAACCGAAATTCAATCATTACAATTCCGATTCTTTTTGGGGCGCTCAGTGGACCCTCAACACGCTATGGCATTTGGTTTATCCGAGGATAACAGAGGAGTTTGTCAACTCCATGCTTATGATGTACGACGATGGTGGCTTGATTCCAAGGGGGCCATCGGGCGGAAATTATACTTATGTGATGACAGGTGCTTCCACAACCCCATTTATTGTTAGCGCCTATATGAAAGGAATCAGAGGATATGACATTGACAAAGCCTATAAAGGCTTGCTCAAAAATGCCCTTCCTGGAGGAATCATGAGTAAAGTCGGGTATGAACACTATACCACCAAAGGCGGTGGAATAGAGTTTTATATTGACCGCGGATACGTTCCTTTTCCATTACATGAAAAGCAATATGGTTACCACCAATGCGGTCCAGGTGTTACCATGGAATACGCCTATCAGGATTGGACCCTAGCACAAATGGCTAAGGTACTCAACAAAAATGATGATTATGAAATGTTGTCAAAGAGATCAGCAAACTACAAAAATATATACGACCCATCGTCGGGTTGGATGCGTGCGAGAACTATGGATGGATCATGGATTGAACCTTTCGATCCTTTGGTTTACGAAGGAGATTATAAAGATCCCCTAGGTTCTGGGTTTGTGGAGGCTACGGCAGCTGCAGCAACATGGTTTGTCCCCCATGATTTAGCTGGGCTTGCTGCTTTAATGGGTGGAAAAAAAACCGCAGCCAAAAGATTAAACCAATCGTTTCTCATTGCAGAACAGCATGGATTTGTAGCCCACAACTATCGTGGTGATTCATTTGTCTCTAGCCACCGCAGAAGGGCATTTATAAACTACGGAAATCAGCCCTCCATGCAAACGGGCTATATCTTCAATTATTTGGGACAACCTTGGTTGACGCAAAAATGGATCAGAGATGTGATTGAAGACGTTTACAGTGACAACAGTCCTCAAAAAGGATACAGCGGAGACGAGGACCAAGGACTTATGGGGTCCTTGGCTGTATTGTTAAAAATGGGGCTGTTTGAAATGAAAGGCGGAACGGAAATCAAGCCTGCCTATGATATATCAAGTCCTATATTTGATGAAATCACCATCCACTTGGATCCTGACTATTACCCAGGAAAAAGTTTTACCATTTCCACAGAAAATAACAGTCAGAAGAACAAATACATTCAAAGTGTTCAGCTTAACGGAAAACCCTTGAATCAGTCATGGTTTTACCATACAGATTTGGTAAATGGAGGTGCTTTAGATTTCGTTTTGGGGGAAGAACCCAACTATGATTGGGCGACCAATATGGAAACACTACCTACCAGTATGTCGGACAATCATAAATAACATCCAATGGAAGCATCAGTCGGTTTTGGAATCATAGGAACAGGCAACATTGCTCTATTTCATGCAGCTTGCATTGAAAAAATCTCTAATGCCAAACTATTGGGTGTGTTGAGTAAATCCCAGTCAAGAGCCTCGCAGATGGCGCCAAAATTTAATGCGCCTGTTTTTTGGGAAGAAGAAGCTGTCTTGGAAAACCCAAAAGTTGATGTGATCATTGTTTGTAACGAAAGTGGACTCCACGGAGAAACCATATCGAAAATTGCAGAAGCTGGAAAACACATTCTGTGCGAAAAACCACTGGAAACCAGCCTTGAAAAAATTGATGCCATTGAAAGTGTAGTCAAAAAAAATAAAGTAAAATTGTCTTGTGTTTTTCAAAACAGAGAAAACCCAGAGTTCAAAAAGCTTAAAAAATTTTTAGCTGCAGGGGTGTTGGGGAAACCACTCCTTTGTCAAACGTCAATCAACTGGTATCGTCCCGAGGAGTATTATCATGATTCCTGGCGAGGGACAAAAAAACTGGATGGGGGAGCAGCACTTATGAATCAGGGCATTCATACCATCGACTTGATGCTGGACCTGATGGGTAATGTAAGTGAAATCAGTGGGTATATCGATACCCTTCACCACAATATCGAAGGTGAAGATGTTGGGGTAGCCTCCTTTAAATTTAAAAACGGTGCGCTGGGAAATTTATCGGGTGGGACTGCATTATTCCCTGGTTTGCCAGAGTCCATTCATATTTATGGGACCCTGGGCAGTATATTTTTTAGTGGAGGTAAAATTACTTCCTCGACGATAGAAAGCGTTCAAAAGGAACTAGAGAATACAGCAGCGGATTCTGGCTCAGGGGCATCAAACCCCATGGCCATTACCGATCAATTTCACCAGGCGGTAATCAAAGACATGATTGAGGTCGTTATCTTAGATAAAAACCCCAAAGTGGATTTGAAGGAGGCCAAAAAATCAGTTGCCCTGATCAATGCAATTTATAAATCTAATGGTAATGCGGTATTAATAAAATCATTAAAATGAAAATGAAAAATATTTTAAAATGTTTATTGATATTGTCTCTTTTGACCGTTTCATGCCAAGCACCTCCCAAAACTGCAAAACCCAACGTTATCTTGATTATGGCAGATGACATCGGATATGAATGTTTGAGCATCAATGGAAGTTTATCTTATAAAACCCCAGTATTAGATTCCTTGGCCCGCAATGGGATCAACTTTGCCAATGCCATTTCACAGCCTTTGTGTACTCCTTCACGAGTTAAAATAATGACGGGAAAACACAATTACAGAAACTATGAATATTTTACTTATCTCAATCCCCGAGAAAAATCATTTGGTAATCTATTCAAAGAAAATGGATATAAAACAGCCATTGTTGGGAAATGGCAACTCAATGGGATTGAACACCAGATCGATGGTAACGATGACAATACAAGACCTTATCATTTTGGTTTTGATGAATATTGTCTGTGGCAATTGACAAAGGTTAAAAGACAAGGAGAGCGTTTTGCTAACCCCTTGCTGGAGCAAAATGGGGAGGTGCTGCCGAGAGACGAAAATGCTTATGGGCCTGATGTTGTTTCGGATTATGCAGTTGATTTTATTAAAAAAAATAAAGACGAACCCTTTTTTATTTACTATCCAATGCTGTTGGTTCACGATCCTTTTGTACCAACTCCCGATACGCCAGAGTGGCAATCTCTTGATACCCGATCAAAAAGAGACAACCGATTTTACGTCGATATGGTAAAATACATGGATAAAATCGTTGGAAAATTGGTGGATGAGCTGAAAAA
Organism: Flavobacteriaceae bacterium; assembly: GCA_002716845.1. Classification (GTDB taxonomy): domain Bacteria; phylum Bacteroidota; class Bacteroidia; order Flavobacteriales; family Flavobacteriaceae; genus UBA8316. The sequence goes on from PBCE01000030.1 coordinate 47,958, forward strand.
TCAAGGGATCGCAGAAAATACCTTGGTTCTGTTTGTCGGTGACAATGGCACGAAAAAAACATTGGTTTCGAAAACGGCAGATGGCCCTATCAGAGGCGCAAAGGGTAATACCATTACCCACGGGAATCATGTTCCTATGGTGGGAAGTTGGCCCAATAAAATAAAAAAACCCATGCGTTTTGAGGGACTGATTAATTTTGCGGACTTCTATTCTACCTTCACAGATATTCTGGGGGTACCCAATACCAGTGACGGGCTGAGTATGATGGATATTTTTACAGGGGAAAATATCAAAGTTCGAGAAACAGCTACGACCTACTATGACCCTATGTGGAGTGAAAGTGTGAGTAAATATAGAAATGTCTACACGCAAAATGCGAGCTACAAACTGTATAAAGATGGCAGATTTTTTGACCTGCTGCAAGATGTTTTGGAGACCGAACCGCTTCAGGATAAAAATCTTACTGCCGAACAAATTAAGATAAAAGGAGTTTTGGCATCTGAGTTAGCGACTTTCCCGGATCTTCCAGCAACTTCTTATGTCAAGGGGCAAAAAAAATAAATCAATTGGGGCCAACGAAAAAAATAGTGTTATTGTGCCTGTTGTTGTTACTCGGGTCCTGTTCGGGTTTAGATAAGCAACAACGGACCCAGCCAAATATTGTTTTTATATCGATTGACGATCTCAACGACTGGGTCGGTTTTTTGGGATACGAACAAGTGAAAACACCCCACATGGACCGTTTGGCTGCACGTGGTTTCTCCTTTAGCAACGCCCATTGCCCTGCTCCAGTGTGTGGTCCTTCTCGGACGGCCATCCTCAGTGGAATGCGACCGGTCACCTCAGGGATATATGACAATAACATCAAGTTCAGCCGTGACCTGCCTCAAGTGGTCAGCCTTCCCGAACATTTTAAAAACAACGGATACCAAGTCTATGGTATTGGTAAATTATTTCATGGCAGCACTGCCAACGTACCAACCACAGCTTTTGATGCCTATGGTGGTAAATTGGGCTCTGCGGCACCTTTTACCTCATCTGATTTACAGATTAGCAAACAAAACCCTTATCACGAGATCTCCAAATTAGGTAAAACATTTAAACTACCCCTCAATGGTATGCCCGCAGATCGATACTGGAACAGGGCCAATACTTTTGATTGGGGGCCTATAGATTTACCAGACAGTCTTTTTTCAGATCGTCAAAGTGTGGATTGGAGCATCGACAAACTCCACAAAATCAAAGACCAACCATTTTTGTTGACCTTGGGCTTTGAACGTCCACACCAACCCCTATTCAATCCCAAGCGTTTCCACGATATGTATCTGCTTAATGAGGTCGAATTACCCAAAACCCCCGCCGACGACCTTCGGGATCTTCCCCAACGAGCAAAGCAGCTCGCTTTATATCCAAAAACCTCTGGCAAGCACGAAACCGTGGTGAAATACGGACAGTGGGAGAATGCTGTAGCTTCCTATTTGGCTTCAGTTTCATTTGTGGACGAGCTTGTCGGCGATCTTGTAAAAGCCCTCGAGACCTTGAAGTTGAAAAACAACACGTGGATTGTACTTTGGTCAGATCACGGTTGGCATCTCGGAGAAAAATCCCATTGGGGAAAGGCCACTGGCTGGTACAGAAGCACTCGTGTGCCATTTTTAATTATTCCTCCCGCGGGCTCAACCGATTATAAAAAAGCCATAGAGATCAAAAACATGGTCAATCTGTTGGATTTGGCACCCACCATGGCCGACATCGCAGGAATTCCAAAAAAAACATCTTGGGAAGGAAGGAGTTTAATGCCACTTCTCAGAGAGGAGGCCAGCGACTGGGAGGAGGTTAGTTTAACCACTTTCTCTATTGGATCGCATACCATATCTACTCCAGACTGGCAGTTGATCTCTTATTTCGATGGAAGCTTTGAGCTGTATGACTTGGTAAACGACCCAAATCAATTCAAAAATATCGCTTATCTTCCAGAAAGTAAAATAGTTTTAGAGCAATTAAAAAAACATATCCCTGAAGAACCGCACTGGAACTATTTTATTCGCCATGGCGATTACAAAATCTTAATTCCAAAAAATGGAAGTATTAAAATTTTTGATCAAATGCTAGAGGGAAAAAATGACAAGGATATGGCTGGATCGCTACCCGGTTTGATAAGAAAGATAGAAAGATATATCGAACAATATTCTCCCCAAGAAAAGAAATTTATAATAGCAGCTTTAGAATAAAACAAGCATGATAAAATCAATAAATAACTGCATTTTATACTTTTTCTGTTGGGGGCTCTCGATTCTGGGGTTTAACCATATATCTGCACAAGACCAACCCAATATCATTTTTATCATGGCAGATGATTTGGGGTATGGGGACGTGGGCATTTATGGTCAACAAAGAATTAAAACTCCCAATATCGATAGACTGGGAAGCGGGGGCATAAAGTTTACAGACTATTACTCAGGTGCTGCA
>PBCE01000031.1 GCA_002716845.1 Flavobacteriaceae bacterium
ATTATTAATAAAATTTTAAACAATGAAAAACATTAAAGACATTACTATTTCAATCTTTGCAATAATCGGGTTTGTTGCTATCATTACTGCTTTTACTAATCAACCTGAACAAGCTAATCAAACTATATATAGCACACCTGATAGTCACGTGTGGCAATCAGATATAAGTGATCAGGGAAGATTTTACTTGTATAATAAAGTTACAGGCGAGGTAAGAAAATACGCTCAAAAAACACACGGTAAAGAAGGTTATAATCACTATGTTATTACAAAGGAAGTTAATTATTAACCCCTAAAACTTAACCTGCTTTAAACTATAATAGTTTTATATTCTGCTTACCAATTCTCTTTGTTACATAGTTAATTCCACCCTGTATAGTTTGTATTTGCTCAAAGTATAATAATTCTTTTGTTGGATGTCTTTTCATAGCTGTTGCTAATTGTGTCCTGTCTACTTTATTGCTATCTATAATAAAATGTATATGATTACACTTTGTACTTCTGTCTTGTTCAATTTATAGTAGAGGTATTTTAAAGCACCTTTTGAACCTTTGGAATTGCAGTACCTTGTAACTGCTTGATTGAATAACCTCAAAGCATTATAGCTATTTATTTTAGACTTCTTTGGTCTATAATTGCCAATATAAGACCAGTCGTTAATTCAAATGGCTAAGTGAACGACTTTCTTTTCTTGCATAATTCACTTTGGTCTAACTAACTAGGATATACTTGAACTGTATTGGGTGATATTCCAAAAATTAATAAGTGTTCAAAAAATTTTTAAACCAATGATGCGTTTAATGTAATTTCACAATTTAAAACACCAGAAATAGGGCAATTATTTTTTGCGTCCTCTGCAAGTATTTTAAAATTTTTCTCCTCAATATTTGGAACTTTTCCTGTTAAGTTTAAGGCTATAGATTTTACGGAACCATCTTCAAATGTAAGTAAGGCATTGGTGTTTAATTCAATTGGATTAAAATCAGCTTCATTAAGTACAAAAGCCAATTTCATATTGAAACAACCAGCAAGAGCTGAAGCAATTAATTCCTCAGGATTGGTTCCAAGTTTGCCATTTTTATTTTCAAATCGGGTTTTAAAACTGTAAGGCATTTTATCAAATGCCCCACTTTGAGCAGTAATAATTCCATTGCCATTAGAACCGTCACCATTCCAAATTGCATTTACTTTTCTTTTCATTTGTAAAATTTAACTAATTGCTAAATATAACAGACTGAATTTTAAAATGCAACTAATTTACCAAAGCTTAAGACTGAAACTTTACCATTGATCCAAAACTGAATGACCTTACAAGCATAGCGACTTATCATCAATATAAAATTCAATCTGGTTTGGCTAGAGCATTTTAATCATTAATTATGATGGCTAAGCGGAAAACTTTATTTTTTTGTTTGCTTGACTTTTGCCCTCCTTAACGGGAGTGTTTTTTTATGGATAAATATTTGCAAGCGTTCCTCTGTCCCTCTAACAGTTTCAAAACGCTTTTTTATTAAACCCTGAAGCTTCTGCGACAGCTGATTAAAATCAGGTAACGCTTGAAATCGCTTATAGTCCGCCTTAACCCAATTACTTTCTGATTCTCTTCGTTTTAATCTTTCAAACTCCAATTTATCAGCTCTACTGAAAGGTGTAAGCAACCCGCTTTTAATTGTTGTCTCCCTCAATTCAATATCTGCAGTAGTAATGTTTCCTGATGAAAATATTTTAGTAGAAACCCCTTGAGGTAAATTATCGAAGTCCACTTTTGAGTCATGTTTGTTTTTTAAAACTTCTTTAAATTCATCGAAAGCAACAATGGTTTGCTTTAATTTTTCTTTTGCAATAAATGGAATTTCTTTGCTATCTAGCAATTCGAATCCAGTAACACCCAAAAAAGTTTTTCTAGTTATAGGCTTTTTTTGATTTTCGCATGAAATAAAATTATCCTTTCTATTAACGTCTTAATTTGTATAGCCCCCCTAAAATACCAGACATTCATATCCTTTTTGATAAGAAATCATCCTTTCGATACATGACAAATAAATTTTGTGGCTTGTTAAACAACAAACAGATAACCATATATTAGCCTAAGTGCCGAAATAAAAGTTCCTTATTATGTTTTTGAATATGGATTATTTTAACCAATTACCATTGCAAGGGTAAAACCAATTCCAATACCTAATAAAAGCATGATGATGCCTTTTCCTGAGAAAAACCAACTAAATTTTTCTTCCCAAGCATCTGGGATAAAATTTTGATTTTCATCTTTAGCAAAACCAGAACGGGTTGAGTAACCCGCATACCAGTAAACCCCTCCAAACAGAGCAGCCAAGAAAACCAAAACAACTAAGAAATTTTGCATAAATTCGATTTATGTAAATATAATAAACATTATATTTTATTTGTAAACTTAATAAAAAAAGTATAAAATTTTAAATAATTTCACAAAAAAATGACGTAATGTGCAGTTATAAAATAAAAATACTACTTTAAATTATTTTGAATAATTTTCATTTAAGCTTAAGTTTACTTGAAATAGTATTTATGAAATTCAAAATTCAAAACCTTAGAGATTACGCAAATGAATATCACAACAGTGTCGTTTCCCCAGAAGATTTTTGGGCTGAGATAGCAGACTATTTTCACTGGAAAAAGAGGTGGGACAAGGTTTTGGAATGGGATTTTGAAACCCCAAGCATTAGTTGGTTTAAAAATGCTGAGTTGAATTTAACTGAAAATATTTTTGAAAAATTACTACCTACCCACGAGCACAAAACTGCCATTATATGGGAACCAAATGATGCCACAGCCGATGCGACCAGCATTACTTATGGAGAATTGTTTAAAGCTATGTGTAAATTTGCCAATACATTACAAACACAAGGTGTACGCAAAGGGGATCGTGTGATCATATACATGCCGATGGTCCCTGAGGCTACTGTTGCCATGTTGGCTTGCGCTCGAATTGGTGCTGTTCACTCTGTTGTTTTTGCAGGCTTTTCAGCCACAGCATTGGCCGACAGAGTTAATGATTGTAAGGCCAAAATTGTACTGACTTCCGACGGTAATTACAGAGGAAACAAAAACATTCCAGTAAAGGACGTTGTTGATGAAGCTCTACAGAAAACCCATACGGTGGAAAAAGTGATTGTTTTAAAAAGAACTGGAGAGGAAGTTGAAATGTTGCAGGATAGAGACCTCTGGTGGCACGATGCCATTGCCAATGAACCCGATTCCCACAAAGCAGAAGTGATGAAGTCTGAAGACCTTTTGTTTATATTGTATACCTCAGGTTCAACTGGAAAACCCAAAGGAGTGGTCCACACCACAGCGGGCTATATGATCTATACCTACTACTCATTTATTAATGTTTTTCAATACCAAACCGATGATGTGTATTGGTGTACAGCCGATATTGGCTGGATAACCGGTCACTCCTATATTGTTTATGGACCTCTTTTGGCTGGTGCAACCACCCTCATGTTCGAGGGTGTTCCCACTCATCCTCATCCAGGAAGATTTTGGGAAATTATTGAGAAACACCGCGTAAACCAGTTTTATACCGCTCCAACGGCCATTCGAGCCCTTCAAGTTTACGGAACAGCACCGGTTGAAAAATTTGATCTGAGCTCACTAAAGGTGATTGGATCTGTGGGTGAACCCATCAACGAAGAAGCGTGGCATTGGTATCACGAAAATATCGGAAAGGGCAATTGTCCATTAGTGGACACCTGGTGGCAGACCGAAACAGGAGGTATCATGATCTCCCCGCTGGCAGGGATCACACCCAACAAACCCTCTCATGCTTCTCTTCCACTTCCTGGGGTCCAACCTATTTTAGTAGACTCAGAAGGCAATGAACTAATAGGCAACAATGTTGAAGGAAACTTGTGCATCAAATACCCTTGGCCATCGATGATTCGAACCACTTATGGTGATCATCAAAGATGTAAAGACACCTATTTTTCCACTTATAAAGGAATGTATTTTACTGGAGATGGAGTGAAAAAAGATCATGATGGTTATTTGAGAATCTTGGGTAGGGTGGACGATGTGATTAATGTATCGGGCCACAGAATGGGGACAGCAGAGGTTGAGAATGCTATAGACGAGCACCCTAATGTAATTGAATCTGCCGTTGTGGGTTATCCCCATGAGATCAAAGGTCAGGGAATTTATGCTTTTGCAATATGTGATGAATCGGAAAAAACACCCGAAGATTTAGAAGAGGAAATCAAACAATTGGTTAGAAAAATTATAGGGCCCATAGCCCAACCCGAGCATGTTCAGATAGTATCTGGACTGCCCAAGACACGCTCTGGTAAAATAATGCGAAGAATTTTGAGAAAAGTAGCGAGCCGTGACCTTTCAAGTTTGGGCGATATATCTACTCTATTGAATCCTGAAGTGGTCGATGAAATAATTAAAGGCGCGGGTTTGGATTAATCTTACAGCTGCGCTAATACTTTTTCTAACGTCATCCCTCTAGATCCTTTAATAAGAATTTCCCCAGCTTTAAGGGGGTTTTCCATCACATAATTCAGGAGGTCTTCTAATGTGGAAAAAGCTTTTACCCTAGGATCTTTAAATTGGGTTTTGATAAAATGGTTTCCAACCAGTAAAATTTGGTCAATATCTGAGAGGACCAAAAGGTCTGTGATTTTTTGGTGGGCCGAAGCAGAATATTTACCCAATTCAAACATGTCCCCCAGGATTGCCGTAGAACTCTTTTTTTTACTATTTATAAAAGCACTAATTGAAGCTTGCATGCTACTGGGATTGGCGTTGTATGCGTCCATCGTAATTTTGTAATGCCCTTTATGAATGATTTCAGATCGGTTGTTTTTTGGCTGGTAGCTGAAAACCCCGTTAGAAATTTGCTCATGTTTTAGTTTAAAATATTTTCCCAAAGCGATTGCAGCAGCAATATTTGTTAAATTATATTCCCCGTAGAGTTTGCTTTTGACACTTTTTCCATCTATTTCAACGGCTTGCGCCCCCTCTTTTTCTGTGATATAGTCCAAGCAGCAGTCGGCAGTGCTCTTTGTCCCAAAAGAAAAGTGAGGGTGATGTATAATCCATTTTTCTTGAAGTGGGTCGTCAATGTTGATAAATAGGGTTCCCTGGGTCGCTGCAAGGTATTTGTATAGTTCTGATTTCCCTTGGATGACACCTTCGATTCCGCCAAAACCTTTTAAATGAGCTTGCCCGAAATTGGTGATCAGTCCATACTCTGGTTGAGCCATCTGGCACAAGAAATCAATTTCCTTTCTGTGATTGGCACCCATTTCAACTATTCCTATCTCTGTTTTTTCTTCAAAATTCAGCAGTGTTAGTGGAACTCCTATGTGGTTGTTTAAATTATCCGTTGTAGCTTGGGTGATAAATTGTTGGGATAAAACACTTTTCATCAGCTCTTTAGTGGTTGTTTTTCCATTGCTTCCTGTCAAGGCAATGATTTTTGCTTTCAAAGTCTTTCGGTGAAATTTTGCCAATTCCTGAAGTATTTCAAGCGTGTTGTTTACCAGAATAAATTGGTGGTTTTTTTCGGCGATTTCAGGTCTGTCGACCAAAGCGTATTTAGCACCATTTTGTAGGGCTTTTTCCGCAAATAGATTTCCGTCATATTTTTCACCCCTCAAGGCAATAAAAAAAGAGTCAGGTTTTAGCACACGGCTGTCGGTAGCTACTCCCGAGGAATTTTTAAAACAATGGTAGAGTTGCGCTAAATTCATAAAAAAAGGCATCTGATAGATGCCTTGATTAGTGTTATCTTCCGCGTTTATGTCGTGCGGTTTTTTTGATTCTACTCTTTTGTCCCAATCTGGACATAGCACATCTGAAGCCGATGTAATCAGTAGCAATATACTGAGGTAGATACCTTCGCTGAGCGGGGTCTAACCAATAGGCTCGATCTTTCCAAGACCCTCCTTTGTAGACACGGACTTCGTCGGTGATCAAGGAAGTTCTGGTCCCAGATTTATCAATATTTCTAGAGACATTACCCTCACCATCAGCGGAAACACTCGGGTGTAGTGGTGCATCATACATCCCTGCCGTCTCAGGTTTCTGGTTGGAGTTGTCATCTGTATCGTTGAAACTGGCATAGAGTCGGGTTGATTCCTTGTCTCCATCCCTAAAATTTCGGTTATCACTTTCAGAAAAATTTTGTCTTAAGAAAGTCTCTTCTTCGTCAATCGAAACTTTTTCCAAATCACCGGGGAGTCTTTTGAGCATTACTTTTCCGTTGGGTAAGGTATCGTATACTAATTGGTCTGGGGAAACAATGGTTGCTTTTCCATCTTCCCCAATGGCATTTTTTAGGTAGATATTTCCTCTGTAGTAGTTAAAATCATTGGCTTCATCATCTATAATGGGACGGTATACGTCTGCAACCCATTCAGCCACGTTTCCAGCCATATCATAAACGCCAAAGTCGTTAGGCGGATAGCTTTTTACTTGAATTGTAATATCACCACCATCATCAGACCAACCTGAAATTCCACCGTAATCTCCTTTACCAAATTTAAAATTGGCCAACTGATCTCCTTCACTTCTTCTTTCGCTGGACCGGGTGTATTCTCCAGACCAAGGGTATTTTTTCTTCCCTCTGTAGGTATTGTATTCTCTGTCTCCAACCAAAGCCAGTGCAGCGTATTCCCATTCTGCTTCGGTGGGCAGTCGGTAGGAGGGTAGCAACACTCCTTTGTCAACACCAGCATATACATTAACTGTGGCTGTGTCTTTTTGCATCACTCCTTTTTTACCCATAATACTGTCGGAGGCCATAAGTCCACCATAGGCGCTCTCGGGTATTTTTAAGTAGGCATCAGTATTGAAAGTGCTGTTGGAATTAACAACCCCTCCATCATTTTCACCGTATCTAACCCCTTCTTCTATATAGGATTCCCTTTCAAGAATATATTCATTTACCCTATTGGTTCTCCACTCAGCAAATTGAACCGCTTGTAACCAGTTGATACCTACCACGGGGTACTCTGCATAAGCGGGGTGTCTCAAATAGTTAGTGGTCAATTCTTCCATGTAACCCAAGGTATTTCTCCAAACCAAAGTATCGGGGAGTGCACCCTCATAAATTTGCCTGAATCGGGGCTCGCTCAGCGGAAACACGGTTTGTAACCAATCTAAATACTCTATATACATCAGATTGGTAACCTCGGTTTCATCAATGTAAAAAGACATTACATGCTGCTGGGTAGGGGTGTTGTTCCAATCGTGTAGAACGTCGTCTTGAACTTGTCCTTTGGTATAAGTTCCTCCTTCAATAAACACCAAACCAGGTCCATTTTCTTGGTCGTCATATTCAAGATTGTACTGAAAACCGCCATCTTTGGAGTTGATGCCCCATCCCGTTCCGCGGGATATGTTATTTCTTTTACCACCACACGAAATAAATAAAACTGAAGTTAAGGCAACAAAAATAAATTTTACAATAAAACCAATTTTCATATAGATAGTTTGTCTAATTTTATGCAATATACTAATTATCTAAGTCTAAATTTAACTCCTAAAACAATTCATTTTTGCATTTATAATTTTAATAACGCATTAATTGAATTAATATTATATGCTCTCAACGAAAAATCGGGAAAGATGAGTTGATAAGTATATAAGCTCCCAACACAACATATCCCATTCCACTTCGTTATAATGATGATAAGTCAAATAATGAAAATTTTCGGGTCATTAACATTGTTGCTTTTTGTGCTGATAACATTCAGTTTTGTTCGTGGACAAGAGCGCGTGATCACCACTGGTGTTCCTTTCCTATTGATCACCCCTGATGCAAGAGCTGCAGGAATGGGAGAGCTTGGAGTGGCGACCTCTCCAGATTCATATGCCCAACAATGGAACCCTGCTAAGTACGCTTTTTTGGAAAGCGACAGTGGTTTGGGGTTGAGCTACACCCCCTATCTGCGACAGCTTGTCGACGATATTTTTTTAGGAAGTTTGACCTACTACAACAAGCTAAATGAGAGAAGTGCTTGGGCGTCGAGTCTGAAGTACTTCAGTTATGGAAATGTTCAGTTCAACAACATGATGTCGGGGACCATCATTGATCAAGGATCAAAAAGGCCCAATGAAATTACATTAGACTTGTCATACTCTCTTAAGCTCAGCGAAAAGTTTTCCATGGCGGTTGCAGGTCGCTTTTTAAGATCAGATTTAAAAATTCACACCGACATAGATGCTACCTCAGCCAACAGTTTAGGGGTTGATGTCGCTGGTTTTTATCAGGGGGGTCCATTTGGCTTTGGAAATAATGATGCCAGATTACGCGGGGGATTTAATTTATCAAATATTGGCCCCCGATTGAAATATGACGAGGGCGGGCAAATGGATTTTATTCCAACCAACCTCAAAATTGGATCGGGGATGGATTTAATTTTTGATTCCTCAAATATCTTGGGCATCCATTTAGAATTTTCAAAGCTTTTGGTACCCACCCCAGTAGCTTTTTATGACAACAACAATCAACAATTGGGATACAGACAACCCGATGTCAACTTTTTTAACGGAATTTTTAAATCCTTTAATGATGCTCCAGGTGGATTTGATGAAGAATTAAAAGAAATCACCTGGGCTTTGGGTCTGGAGTACCTGTTTGCCAATACTTTGGCACTGCGGTCTGGATATTTTAATGAAAGTGAGGAAAAAGGCTCAAGGCGATACTTGACCTTCGGGGCTGGTTTTAAACTGAAAAGCATGGAAATTGACATCTCTTACCTCTCCTCCACCTCAAAAATTAGAAACCCATTGGAAAATACTTTGAGATTCTCTCTCAGCTTTAACTTTGATGGGGCAAACAGATCAGCAGGAGGGCAGGAATTATCCTTAGTTTATTGATAAATTCTGGCTCTGGTCAATTTCAAAAATATATTTTAGGAAAAGGACTTAATTCAGTAATTTTGTAATATAAATTGAATTTGATAATCATAACTGTTTAATGAAAAAAATAACCAAAGCTACTTATCTGAAATGGTATGAGGATATGTTCTTTTGGCGTAAGTTTGAAGACAAATTAGCCGCTGTGTACATCCAACAAAAGGTGCGGGGATTTCTTCACCTGTATAACGGCCAAGAGGCCATACTTGCAGGAGCACTTCACGTGATAGAACCCAAGAAAGACAGAATGATCACGGCATACAGAAATCATGTTCAGCCCATTGGAATGGGGGTAGACCCCAAGCGTGTAATGGCTGAGTTGTTTGGAAAAGCTTCGGGGACCTCAATGGGATTGGGAGGATCGATGCATATTTTTTCTAAAGAACACCACTTTCACGGTGGACATGGAATTGTAGGCGGACAAATCCCTTTGGGCGCTGGAATGGCTTTTGGAGATAAATATTTTGACAGGAACAATGTTACCTTGTGCTTTATGGGGGACGGTGCTGTGCGGCAAGGCTCACTTCACGAAACCCTTAACTTGGCCACTTTATGGCAACTTCCCGTGGTCTTTGTAGTTGAGAATAATGGCTACGCCATGGGAACCTCTGTTGCGAGGACCGCTTCACATCAGGAGATTTGGAAACTCGGTCTGGGGTATGAGATGCCCTGTGGACCTGTGGACGGAATGGATCCAGTGGTAGTAGCCAAAGAATTGGACAAGGCCATCCTTCGGGCCAGATCCGGAAAGGGGCCTTCATTTTTGGAGATGAAAACCTATCGATACCGCGGTCACTCTATGTCTGATGCACAAAAATACAGGACCAAGGAAGAAGTCGAAGAATACAGAAAAATTGACCCCATAACTCAGGTAAAAGAAATTATTCTAAAAAACAAATACGCTACGCTCAAGCAATTAGAGGAAATCGATGCTGCGGTAAAAGTCAAAGTAGCGGCTTGTGAAAAGTTTGCTGAAGAAGCCCCTTTTCCTGATAAATCGGTTATGTACGATGCTGTATACGAGCAAGAAGATTATCCTTTTATTAAGCATAAATTAGACTAAAATGGCAGAATTGATAAATATGCCTCGTTTAAGTGATACCATGGAGGAAGGTACCGTGGCTAAATGGTTTAAGCAGGTTGGTGATACTGTAAAAGAAGGAGATATACTCGCAGAGATTGAGACGGACAAAGCCACCATGGAATTCGAGTCTTTTCAGGAGGGAGAGCTTTTGCACATTGGTGTCGAGGAAGGGGGTACTGCTCCCGTAGACTCACTTTTGGCCATAATAGGCGAAAAAGGAGAAGACATAAAAAGCATGTTGGCTGGAAACAGCGATACTGCAGCGATTGCAACTGAGGATGCTGTGGAAGAAAAAGCACAAATTGTCCCCATACCTGAAGGATTGGAGGTTATTACAATGCCCCGTTTGAGTGATACCATGGAAGAGGGAACCGTTGCCAAATGGAATAAAAAAGTGGGTGACGCTGTAAATGAAGGGGATATTTTGGCGGAGATCGAAACAGACAAAGCCACCATGGAATTTGAATCTTTCTTTTCAGGAATATTGCTGTATATTGGTCTTGAAGCTGGGGAATCCGCGCCTGTGGACGCAGTGTTGGCTGCCATTGGAAAGGAAGATACCGATCCCGCAGCTGTTAAGGCAGTAATTACTGCCAGTGCCGCTAATGGTCTCCTAGCTAACGCAGCTCAACCCGAGGGTCCTCCAGCCACAGCTCCTGTAGCAGAAAAAAAGGAAATACCCGAACCCGCTCCTGTAAAAGTGCAGTCACCTCCCCCGGCTCCCGTCGGTCAAAATGGTAGATTAATTGCCTCACCTTTGGCCAAAAAAATGGCTGAAGAAAAAGGCATCAGTCTGCAGCAAGTAGAAGGTTCTGGTGATGGAGGAAGAATCATCAAGCGCGATATAGAAAACTTTAAAGGGTCTGTTGGAGGATATGCTGTTTCTCAAGGATCTACAGGTGTTGAAAGCATTACAGAACTTGCCAACAGTTCTATGAGAAAAGCAATTGCTAAGCGTTTGTCTGCTTCAAAATTTTCAGCGCCGCACTATTACCTTTCTGTGGAGTTAGATATGGATCATGCCATAGCATTCCGGCAGCAGTTCAATACTTTTCCAGAAACCAAAATCTCCTTTAATGATATAATTCTTAAAGCAGTAGCGATGTCTCTTAAGGAGCACCCACAAGTAAATTCCCAATGGTTTGATGATAAAATTATTTTAAATCAACATGTGCATTTGGGCGTCGCAGTGGCAGTTGAAGACGGCCTTGTCGTCCCCGTGCTCAAATTTACTGACGAGATGGATTTGAGAAATATTGGATATACGGTGAAGGATTACGCTATGCGAGCCAGAGATAAGAAATTAACACCCTCCGAAATGGATGGAAGTACATTCACAGTATCCAATCTGGGGATGTTTGGCATTCAGGAGTTTACATCCATCATCAATCAGCCCAATTCTGCAATTTTGTCGGTGGGAGCCATTGAAAAAAAGCCAGTTGTAAAAGAAGAAGCCATAGTTGTGGGAAATACCATGAAACTCACCCTGGCGTGTGATCACAGAACGGTTGACGGTGCGACGGGCGCCCAATTCCTGCAGACACTAAGGACTTATATTGAAAATCCGATCCGCCTTTTGGTTTCTTAATTTATGGTTAATACGTTTACAGATTCGAGTCTGAAAATCACAATAATTTGATACCGTTGGAGATGAAAACCATTCTTGTAACAGGGGCCAGCAGAGGAGTAGGCTTTGAGGTTTGTAAAAAAGCTGCTGCCCATGGGCATCGTGTCATTGCACTCTCACGAAATATCAAATCCCTGCAAGGACTTGATAACATTGATTTCCATTCGGTTGACCTGACCATCGAAGCCCAAATAATGGAATGTGTTGCAGAAATAAAGTCGGCAAACACCTCGATCGACGTCTTAATTAACAATGCAGGTAGCTTTATTAACAAACCCTTTCTAGAAACGACTACCTTAGAATTTGAGGAGATTTATAAGGTAAACCTTTTTGCTGTAGCAGGCCTGATCCGAATCTTGCTGCCGATGATAAAAAATACCGGTCATGTGTTGAATATAACCAGCATGGGCGGAGTCCAAGGAACCGTTAAGTTTCCCGGGCTTTCTGCATACAGCAGCAGTAAGGGAGCATTGAGCATACTCACAGAACTTTTGGCAGAAGAGTTTAAAGAAAAGGGCCCTGCTTTTAATGCTTTGGCTTTGGGAGCGGTTCAAACAGAAATGTTAGCAGAAGCTTTTCCGGGTTATGAGGCCCCTGTTACTGCCCAACAAATGGGGGATTATATTTTGAATTTTGCACTGACAGCGCACCAGTTTTACAATGGAAAAGTGTTGCCCATTTCCTCTACTACACCTTAAACCTATGGAAGAGAAAACATCCTTCCTCCAAGATTTTGTTCCCAAGGCGGCACTTCCCTTACTCTCTGAATACCTTTTGCGATGGCAGGTAAATCTTTTGATTACGCCCCAGCGGGTTACTAAACACGGAGACTTCAGGAGTCTGCCCAGAGGCGGACACCAGATCACTGTAAACGAAATGGAGAATCCCTATCGTTTTTTAATCACAACCCTTCATGAAATTTCCCATCTAATCGCTTTCCAAGATTATGGTCGCGGGATAAAACCTCATGGAAAAGAGTGGAAATCCACCTTTAAAAAAATTATGCTACCTTTTGTGAACCCCAAAATTTTTCCCGAGGAACTCTTGGGGGTTGTGGCGGAGCATTTTATTGACCCAAAAGCTTCCACCGACACAGATCTAAATTTGGTATTGGCACTCAATAAATTTGAGCCAGAGAGTGAAAAAAAGTATATTTTTGAATTAGAACAAGGTGTTGTTTTTGAAATTCACAATGGAAGAAAATTCGTTAGAGGGAAAAAACACACCAAAAGATATGAATGCCAGGCCTTGTATTCTCATAAAGTATATCTTTTTAGTCCGCATGCACAGGTAACAATAGTTGAATAAAATGTCTAAAAATAACTTTGCAATTATCATGGCCGGAGGGATTGGTTCGCGTTTTTGGCCGACCAGTACTCCCAATTTTCCAAAGCAATTTCACGAAATGACAGGTACGGGCCAATCCCTGTTACAGCAAACATTTCACCGTCTAGAAAACTCAATCCCTACTGAACAAATTTTTATCGTTACCCACGCAACTTATCAAGCCATTATTTTGGATCAGTTGGAAGGCAAAATTTCATCGGATCAGATCATATGTGAGCCTGAGCAACGCAATACGGGCCCGTGTATTCTTTTGGCAAGTTTAAAAATAAAGAAAATAAACAGTGAAGCAAGAATTGTGGTTACTCCCAGCGATCACTTGATTCTCGACGAAGCAATTTTTACAGAGGACATCAATTTGGCCTTAAAAGCCACAGATGAAAAAAACCTTATCACTTTTGGTATCCAACCTGATTACCCTGCAACAGGCTTTGGATATGTTGCGGTAGATAAAGTTTCAGACGCTCGTTTTCTACCCGTCCAGGAATTTACCGAAAAACCAGATACCGCAACGGCACAAAAGTTTATTGCAGCTGAAAATTATTTTTGGAACTCTGGTATTTTTGTGTGGTCGGTCCAGGCTATCCTCTCGGAATTTGAAAGTCATGCACCCAACTTGTACGCATTACTCAACCAGGGTTTCGACCAGCTAAATACAACAGACGAAGCGTTGTTTATCGCTAAAAATTATTCGCTGGCTGAAAAGATTTCAATTGATTATGCGGTGATGGAGAAATCAAAAAATATTTTGTTAAGCCCCGCACGTTTTGATTGGAATGATCTGGGGAGCTGGAAATCTATTTATGATTTTCATCGGAAAGACAAGGATGGAAATGTAATGATTCACTCAGATTTATATCATGAGAATGCCTCTGGAAATTTAATTAAAACAAACCCAAATAAAAAAGTTGTAATCGCTGGTTTGGATAATTTTATTGTGGTAGATACTCAGAATATTTTGATGATATGTCCCATGGATAAAAACCAAGAGGTGAAAGAAATTTCGTTAAAAGCGACCAAAAAATTCAATAGAGGAAAAACTTAATTTTTTTTCTGATAAACCTCTCGAACTTTTTTAAATAGGTTGGAAGAATATATAAAATTTGCCACAGATTCATTTTCGGTATAGAAAATTTCTTTATTAGAGCCTTCCCATCCTTTTCTTCCATTCTCTAAAAAAACCACTTTTTCTCCAATTTCCATTACGGAGTTCATGTCGTGCGTATTGATGACAGTGGTGATCTGAAATTCCTTTGTGATTTCTTGAATCAAATTGTCGATAAGTGTTGATGTTTTAGGATCCAAACCGGAATTGGGTTCATCGCAGAAAAGATATTTGGGATTCATCACTATGGCCCTTGCGATTGCAACCCTCTTTTGCATCCCTCCAGAAATCTCGGAGGGTAATTTTTTATTGGCATTTATCAAATTCACCCTTTGAATGACTTCGTTGGCCTGAGATCTCATTTCCTCAAGGCTTTTTTGCGTCAGCATTCGCATGGGGAACATAATATTTTCCTCTACCGTCATAGAATCAAACAGGGCACTACCCTGAAAAACCATGCCCATCTCTTGGCGCAAAATACTTCTTTCTTTTTCGTCCATGTTTTGGAGCGACTGGTCTCCGAAATAAATTTTACCACTGTCCTTTTCAAACAGTCCCAAAATGCACTTAAGCAACACAGTTTTTCCAGACCCACTTTGACCGATGATCAGATTTGTTTTTCCCTGATCAAACTTACTGGAGATATCGGTCAAAACATCAAACCCTTCAAACGATTTACAAAGCTTTTCAATGGTAATCATCAGGTTAATAATAATTGGGTTATAATGTAGTTGGTTATAATGATAATAACACTGGTCCAAACAAATGAGGTGGTGCTGGCTTTACCTACATCCAATGCTCCTCCCTTCAAGAAATAACCATGGTAGGAGGGAACTGTGGCAAGGATAAAGGCAAAAAAGCTTGTTTTTACAAAAGCATAACTCACGTGGTAAGGAATAAATTCTAATTGTATTCCTTCAACAAATTCTGAGCTGTTACAAAATCCTCCATAAATGGAAGCAATATAGCCACCAAATATCCCTAAAAACATAGAGATGGTAATGATGAATGGATAGAATAGCATGGCGATTACCTTGGGGAAGATCAAATAGTTATAGGTATTAATTCCCATCACTTTTAGGGCATCTATTTGTTCTGTGACCTTCATTGTTCCCAGACTCGAGGTAATGTAGGAACCCACTTTTCCTGCCATGATCACAGAGATAAAAGTAGGCGCGAATTCTAAGATGATGGATTGGCGGGTGGCAAAACCAATTAAATTATTAGGCAACAAAGGATTGGTAAGGTTTAATGCAGTCTGAATGGCAACAACTCCACCCACAAAAAATGAAATAAACG
>PBCE01000032.1 GCA_002716845.1 Flavobacteriaceae bacterium
CCCTTTGCAAGGATGGCACTTGCCATGCGGTAGGTTTGGAAGGGTCGGAAAATGATGATGTCCTTCGCGGTTGCTGTTTGAACACTACTATCCAAAGCACCAACACCGTTTTGTCCGGTACTGGTACCATCACCGAAGATTTCATCATTTGAATCTGGCGCTGGAAGTGGTTCAAACTTGTCACTGTCGGCAGAGTAGATGGCAATTCCACCTGCTGCATTAGATCCAGCTCCACCTGCCATGTAAAACCACTCACCACATTGGCGTTCGCGAATGAGTAGATCCACGGCTTCTGAAGTAAACTCGACATCGAAACTCTGGGCTTCGAATACTGGAAGACCACGGAAAGTGGTAACCTTATCACCGCTGGATCGGTTACTCAAGGCTTCTGGTCCTCGAGATTGATAGTCTAGGGCGTTACCACTAACCATGTTGACATAAATTCCCATCTTATCGGGAAATACATATAGGTTTGGTACAACTCCTTCGCGCTTAAGTTGGTGTTTTAACTCCGCATCAAGCAAATATAGCCCGTCTTTGGACTTCTGGACGATTGCCCATCGCTTACGCTCTTCCTGGAATAGGTCGTTGCGTCGAGATACTTGGCGTCCAAACTTACGCCTCCATTCGCGGTAGTAAGACTTACCGCCTAGTAAGGCATGAATAACACCAAAATAGCATGTCGTGTGAACTGCATCGGTGATTTGTTGTAGGTTAAGTGCGAAATGGCGCTTTCCACGCTCAGTCTTGTAAAAGCCATGTTCGATGATAAATGCCAAACCACGTCGTAGCAAATTATCACTGTGTTTCTCAGATTCTTGAGTAACAAACCTGGGCAAACCTTGACTTGGTTCTAGGTCAGCAAGTGTCCGATTGAAGGAAAAGATTTCCCACGCGACGTTAAGATCGTCGGTGTATTCCCACGGCAAAAGCTTGCTCGTGTAGAATTCATCTTCCTTACGAATCATAAAGTCTAGTACCTCCTCTAGGTACTTGTTTTTCCCCACGTACGCACGAGGGAGGTTGTATGTCTCATGACTTAGCTTATCGTCTGCGCGTAAGCTTTCATGATGTCCTGCAGCAGGACCAAAAAAACTGGATAGAGGGTGAGCATTTTCACCGGTAGTAAGAGTTCCGACAGCTGGATCAGTTGAAGCCATTTTTATATAATAAAAACGGGCTTATATATATAGTTAGTTTTTCTTTTTTACATTTGGTAAGTGCCACGGTAGCACGGATTTTGAAGGCTTTCTATATATATAGATGACCAACTAATTGTAAAATGGGATCTCTTTTTAGTTTCTTGAGCGCATGGGCATCTGGTAATCAAGAAGCATTTATTTTAATTTTGGGATTGGATGCTTCTGGAAAAACGACTATCTTAAACCGTTTAAAGTGTGGTGAAAACAAGCAGACTATTCCCACAATTGGATTCAATTGCGAACATATAAAGTTTGGAGGTTTATCGTTTGTTGGTTGGGATATCGGAGGTCAAGATAATATTCGAAAAATGTGGCACAACTATTTTGAGAATGCGGATGCAGTTGTTTTTGTTATCGATAGTAATGATCAGCGACGTTTTAATTCTGTACGTAAAGAACTGGAAAACCTTGTAAATCACCGGCTGTTGCGCGAATGTCCATTTTTAAT
Organism: Flavobacteriaceae bacterium; assembly: GCA_002716845.1. Taxonomy (GTDB): domain Bacteria; phylum Bacteroidota; class Bacteroidia; order Flavobacteriales; family Flavobacteriaceae; genus UBA8316. The sequence continues at coordinate 1,651 of PBCE01000032.1, forward strand.
TTTTGCAAACAAACAGGATTTGCCTCAAGCGGTACCGGCAAATGTGTTAACAGATCGTTTGGAATTACATAGACTGATGGGTAGAAGCAATTGGAAAATGGTAAATTCAACTGCTACACTGGGTGAAGGAATTGAACATGGGTTTAAGTGGTTGTCAAGTATAGTATAAATATAGATTTGTAATATGTAAATGGATATATTTCAAGTGTTTATAATTTCAGCTTTACTTATTGTTTCTATTTTTCTAGTGTTGTACTCTTTTTACATGTATATAGAAATGAGAAGACAGAAAGAAGAAACTCCAATCATAACTAATTTGATGGAATATAACCCGCCTACGATTGAATAAACAATAAATCGTGTGTTTTTGTAAGAGAAACGGATTCACCATTTAAATCTTGAAATGTAAACCGTGTTTTAGGAATCTGTGTGCGAATATATGGTGACACGGTAGTCTTCTCTCCCATGTACAACAATCTGTCAGGTACAGACACGGTGATATCGTCCGACAAAGGATCAACGGTAAATTTGTCCTTTTCCCTATCGATTACAGCGTATGTCTTTCCAGGAGTTAGTTCATCAATAAATTTAATACTCATTTATAATCAGTGTATATGTTATTTATAGTTGCAAATAGTTCTTTGTATTGCGTATAAAAGTTCATGATATCCTTCAGTGCTCATGTTGTCAATATAATATACCGCCCCGTCGTTTTTTGTATTCCTATTTCTACGTACACCGACAACAAAAACGTACGGCAATGTGTGTAAACATTTGCTCATGTCTACCCATCGATCAATCACACTAGTTTTAGTGTCTGGTCGTGTGTTATCAAACATTAAAATCACCGCGTCAGCATTTAAAGTTTTGAGTTTAAAATGGTATTTTATATGTTGTGGTATGTCCCAAAAGCTGACTTTTATATCTCCAATTTGTACTTCGTTGTAGATTTCTATGCCTGTGGTTGGCTTATAAAACATAGTGTAATATCCTTTTGTCAGTCTGGTGATAAAGGATGTTTTTCCCACGGATTTATCTCCTAGAACTAAAATTTTGTAATTATGTTTTGTGTAATAGACATCTTCTTCATCCGAATCATCGGATAGATAGGTAGTTCTCATTAGATTTAATTGATATAATATTTATACTATGATCTTGATACAATTACTACATTACTAAAAATCATCCATCCCAATACAAGTTTAGCCCCTAGAGATAATGTAACAAATACCATTTCTTTGTATACAGGGTTACATGTTTTGTCTTTCCTTACGGCTGGGCACCATGTTCTACAGCATCCTCTTTTGCATCCTATGGATGTACACCTGTCCATTTCTGGATCTTTGACAGAGAAGCAATCGCAACATTTCGAACAGCATTTGGTTTTGCAAAACAATTCTGTCAATTGTACTATTCCAAAGGACGAATACAGAAGAAATAATACAAGAACTATAACGTATACAAAGTCTGGTGGTTTAACATCTTCAACAGCGGTTGCTGCTTTGGCATAAGCATGAATAATTATACCATATGCACAACCAAATTGGAACCATCCTGTTAAGTGAAGTAACCATTGTAATCTTATGTCTTCTGTATATTCAACAACTAGCCCACACAATTGACATGCTGCCGTAAGAACACCGATAGAAGCCAATAGATTAATATCAGTGACTCCATTTAATAAAGCAATAGCGATCAACATTATACCTGCACTTATAGAGTATTCGATGAAACGTAGTGGATTTTTACTATCTTTAATCATGTCAGAGTATCTATATCCCAATACTCCTTCGTCACGAATATCTGTTAAAGCAGCTACTCCTTGAAATAAAAAGGATAACAAATGAAACGATATGATTAACCATCCCAAATCTAAGCCACTACAAGTACCATCAACACAATCAATTGGCGAAGTAGTCGGTTCAATACAAAATGGTCCATTTTCACTGGTATCTATTTTTCTAGAACCATCATTACATATTGTGGACGCGTTTACCGGGTTCCACTGAAGGTATGTTTCTGTATACGGTAGTTGCAAAGAGCCATAAGCAATAATGAACCCAATCATTAAACCCGCTGAAATTAAATGACCTCCAATAGCGATAAAATTTAGGATGTTAAATGCGGGTAGTCCATCGTATATTTCACTATCAGTTGCTCCGGATAAAGGACTCCGTTCGTCTTCTTCATCTTCTTCTGCCGCTTGAACGTCTAGCGATAAACTACTAAAATTTAATCTTTTACTACGTACACTCATTTGAAATAAATCTTTTTAACTATATATAGTGTATTCCAATACTTAAATAACGATGGATAGTGATTACGAATTAGCCGACTACATTGAATACCACTTAGACCCGTCGTGTGATATGGTTAGTATTCGCGATTTTAACGCCGTTATGGGTTCAAACATTGAAGAGAACGATAAGGTAGAAGCTGCCATTGTTTTGGCACGCGATCAGTGGGGTCCGAATGATTTTATTCCACCTCAAGTGATTCAGCAACAGACTGTTTTGGATGAGATTAGTAATTTGATGAAAATCAGACCATCCAGTAAAAAGAAGAAGAGCAAAGCAAAAAAGAAAATCAAAGGAAGCAAGGTCAAAAAAGGCAAGGCTGCTTTGAAGAAGGGTGCCAAAAAGCTCATGGGCAAAGCAAAAGGCTTGTTGGGCAAAAGTTCAAAGAAGTTGCAAAAGAGTATTGTTAAGAAGAAGTCAGATGTAGACAAGGCTCAAATTAAAGTTGATTCTCTTCAAAAGAAGGTAGACAAAGAATGTGATAAACTAAAGAAGAAAGACCCTGAAGCGCACGGAAAACTAGGTCAATGCAAGCCCAAGCTTATGAGTTTGGACTTAGAGGATGAGCTAATTGAAGATGAGTATGAAGATATGTGCGATAAGTGTGGCAAAACACCGGACGTTTGCGACCACGAGTTTGAAGATAAATTGGACGCGGTATCTATTGAAGATGCTCAGACGCTACAACATTTGGTCGCCTTCAAATCGAAATGCAATGATATACAAGATCGTATGATGAAAGGAAAGGGCAGATACATTCAACAGTTAAAAGCATATGTAAGTGGTGACAACACTGCTGAAGTTAGGATGTTCAATGGTAAAAAAGTAAAAGTTTCTTCTTTAAATCCAAACAAAGATAGTTTGCGGACTTTGTTTGCCACTTTTCCAAGCGGACCACATATTGTAGAGTGTGATTAAGCACAAATTATATATAAATATAGTATTCTTACATGAAAATGAATTTACTTTACCAATCTCTATTTCCAGCCTCTTTGTTACCATGGTTTATTATCGCCCTGTTTCACTTTTTTCACGGTTATATATCACTATGTTTAATACTAACCTTACATCTATCTTCACATGCTGTTGTAATTTTGCATCGTCCATTATTACAGATGGACATGATAGAGTGGAATAAATTCCTGCAATTGCAGCGTTTGGCACTATGGATAACTTATTCATTTCGTAATCACTGGGATCAACATTTCCTATCTCTAATTTTGTTTGTTTGTATTTCCTTGAATTTTAAGTTAATCCGTGAGCGAAACATAACTTCGGAGGTTATTCATACTTTGTGTGTATTAACATATTGTTCTACGGCACATATAGCTCCAATTGTTGCAGGGGTAGGATGTATCGTGTTATATTATTATCAAAAGAAACCGACGAAGATACACTGGGAAATGAAAAATGATGTGCAAACTTATTTTAACCTGAGGATTGGCTATAATTACATATTTGCTTTTATAGAATGGTATTTGTCCGGTATGACTAGTGGTTCTATAATATTATTGATTTTTCTAATATTGTTGTTCAATGTTACAGTGTTCTCTCAGATACCAGAGGAGAGGGAACAAGGACGAAGCGAATGGTTTGATGCTTTTAATTTGCCAAACGATTATCCATATCCTTTAAATATTAGTGACGCTATGGAAAGATGTAACACTGCAAAAAAACTATTTAAATCTCATCAAATATAATATAATGGGAAACTATTGGAGCAGTGATTTTTACATTTATTCAAGGAATGCATCCGATGAAAAATGGAGTTTAGATATCGAACTAAAAGAGGGCAACCCAATGAGTCGTTTTAAGCATGAAGTTTATGCTCATGCGCTTCAAAAACGTCATAAAGAGGCTAAAGCATTGTATTTATATTGTGGGTATTCAAGAGTGGCAAAGGCTATAATCGAAGGGGATGAGGTGAAATATTTGGTCATTACGTTTTGCTCCGATGAAGCGTCAAAAGAGTGGGACCAATGCCAGGAACAAATGGATAAAGTGTACGTTGATGTCGTTTGGTTAGAACGACCGTTTTTGAATTCATGGGTGTATCATGTTGAAGAAAACAAGCTTGTACGCAAATACCAAAACTTTAAAATGGATATGAAAAAATAAAATATATATACTTAAAATGGTATAATATATGGAAGTGTGGATCCCTGTAAATATAAAGCCACAAAAAGTTCACTCTGACATTCAAGAATGGTTGGATAAATATTCGTATCATGCTTATAAAAGTATTATACAAGATCGTATAAATTCTACCTATCCTGGATTAAGTATACCCAAAGCTCTGTACATACTAAATTTAGATAACCGCGTGATCGTTGGTATTGTACCACATGAACAAACCTTACGGTTACCAATGATGCAAGCGGTGAAATGCCCAATCTGTCATGAAGAAGATACAGTTATTCGTCAGACACTTGCTTGTAATCATACGTTTCATCATCACTGTATACAACAATGGTTTAGGGTTAACAATACCTGTCCACTGTCTAGAATGCATATAACTAATACCTATTAATATTCTTCTTCTATACTTACGTCACTATCGTACCCTTCTTCTAATTCCATATCTTTATCGTTCCATACTTCTGAATATTTCACTCCATTGACAGTTCGTATTTTATAATAATATCCATTCCAACCTGGACTGACATCATATTCTATATCTATAATGGTACCCCTAGACCAATTTCCAGTTTTATCCGATAAAATTTTGACGCGATCGCCGATACTAAAGTTAAACGACGGCGGCGACGATTCTGGGACTGGCGGTGTTACCTCTTCGCTTTTGTACAGATCGCACAAACGTTTGTACTTGTCTTTATCCGGTGATGCGACTTGTTCATGCCAATCTCTTTCATCGACAAATGTACTGATAGAAGGATTCACGACTCTTCGGTAATACCATTTTTTCCGCAGATCTTTTTTTCCTTGAATTATTTCAATTTTAGTGGTATGATCACCTCTTAATTTCGTTTGATGTTCCAATGACTGCAATGACAATGCCATTTCTACAATATCCCTTTCCGCTCGATTTGTATTTGCTATATCGATACTCTTTTCATTTTTAAGCTTAATTTTATCATTGGGTTGAATAAACCCTTTGATTGGCATAAGGTGATAATAAACTGGATTTCCATTCTGTAATATAGTTGCGCCACAGCTTTTACATATGTCATTGTCCAGGTCATCTTCTTGTTCACAAACATGGCAGAAATATTTGAAAGGATTTTCTCTAATTTTCTTATGTCGTATGTACTCATCCGGTGAGATGAACACGAGATTCTTTGTATAGAGTACATGGGAAAGATTTACGTAGGTGTCAAAGTTAGTATTCCATGCTGATATTTTGTCTTCTGATACAACTTTGGGTTCATCCCTTTCTATGGTAATTGTAACTCCCTGTCTTCCCAAACGTCTAATCCACTCCTCAACTGTATCTCTACGATCATAACCTTCTGTCCCCGTTCGGCGTATTTGTTTAGTAAGATCATTAAGCTCATTAACTAAATCCGTTAGTCTTGTTCTACTTATTCTCCTACTACCAGTGATTTCTGCCTCAATTTCCACAACCTGATTTTGAAGTTGTTCGACACTTGCCACAGTATTTCTCTCATCTCGCCGTCTTATTAATTCTGCATCTATTGCATCTTTTCTTCGTCGAGATATTGCCCTTACTTTTAATTGTCTCAATTCGGAATCTGATTTGCCGTCGAATTGATCTGCTGGATCTGCCGGCTCATATTTAACCTCTATAGAATATGGTTTTGTGGAAAAAGTAACTTCTTCTACAATTCTCATGTTTTCTGGTAAACTGTGATGAGATTTTTTACGAACGGTTCGACCATTAAACTGATCCTTTTTACCGGCTGTTCTCACCGGGTCAATACATATCATTAACGACGGGCTACATGATTTATAATCTATTCCCTCTATACCAGCGCCAGAGACCAATAAACAGTCCACATATCCTTCAGAGAAGGCTTGTACAAATTTAGGATATTCTTCTGATTTTACCGAATCACCCTCCAAAACACCGAATGTTATGGTATCGCTTGTCATGCCGGTCCAACGAGATCGAAGTCTGTCTAGCGCAACGTCTTTTTGTTCAATTTTTGTTTTACCTATTGTCAATTTGTTTATACCTTTTATCCCAGAAAATTTGGGATTATCCATAATTTCAATTAAATCTTTTGACAGTTGGTCCATTGTCTTATTCTCGACATTCATAACCTTTTGTTGTGTAATAAACTCATATGATTTTTGAAGAAAATATTGATCAACGTACTTGTACAGGTTGAAGAAATCACGGTTTGAGGCTATTTTCTCTGGAAACTTGTCGGTTCGCAATTCCTTGGTTAGATCCATTTGTTGTATATAAAATCTCCCTGGCATCTTTATTTGCTTTGCTTTATCAAAGAATACCTTATGATCGGATATATAACGATTCCATTTGTCAAAATCTAGGTCTGGCATATTAAATTGGTCACGTGTTTCAGTCTTCGGTCTATTTTCAGCATAAACTTTGTATGGGAGTTTTTTATATGTACTCCTGAATCTATCACCCGACCACTTACTAAAATAATAATCTCTAAATGGGTTATCTTCTATGGTATATTCTTTTATAGAATCAACCAATTTATCAATGTCGATGTTTAATATAGTTTCTTTGAATTTGTTTTTGAATTTGCCTGTTATTTCTTGTTTCGCGTTTTCATAGTATGGTTTACATACTCCTACAATTAGTTTTTGAAACTCTTTCTCGGTCGAAATACCGCTATATAACTTCATTGCAGCTATACACCTTACGCGTTTTTCATATGTAAGTTTTCCCTTTGTAACATTTTTAAGTATAGGGATATAATCCACCAGTTGTAAATAATCTTTAACATCTTGTTTTTCTCCAGGTACATCTGCATATTCTGCAAACTCTGCAAGATGTGACGCTTTTTTTAGAAAGTCTTTACCTTCCCAAGAGCTCTCATATTTTTTGTAGAAATATTTATAACTACAATGAATGAAATCATCGCCGTTAATAATATCATTGTAAATGGCATGCCATTCTTCCTTATTATAGTCTGGCTCCATTTGTTCCAATTGTTCGTCTGTAAATCCATAATTAAAGTCGCTATTCTGCGATTGTCGATAGGCTAGCGGCAAGGTCTTAAATCTACGTCTGGCACTTCTTTTGGCTCCTTCTAAGAGTGGACTCATGTCATAGTCTCCTTCTTCTGGATTTTCGATGGGAGAGGTCAGTGTTCTAATGGTTGCATTCTTAAATTGATGTCTTCTCATAGTCAAACCACGCTGTACAGCTCTTATCAACTCGACACGTTCATGGTACACCATAACATTCTTTCCGTTCCGTATAGCGTCTTCAATAGTCATTACAATGTGTAATATTTTGGAACCCAATAAATCTGGAATATAAGGAATACCGTTGTAAACGTCTGTATCATCATACATTTTTAATTTTTTTGTTGGGTGTACATACAACCATTTCAAATCGTCATCTTCTCCCAAAACCTTCGGATTTAAATCTAAGATATAATTATCTGGGCAGTCTATTTCCGGTAAACCGGAACCTCTACCGTACGATGAAACAACAGGTGCGGATGGATAACCCTTTTCTGGATAGATAAGATACACACCACGTTCAGGTATCCGATTGCACAATATAGCAGTTTGAAGCCTTCGTATATCTTGTCGATTGTATTCACCGCCACTTTCTTTTGTCACCCGGATGTATCCATCTTCGTCAAGATCAATATCACATCTTCCGGAACCAAACCGCAACTCTAAATTTGGTGTATTCCAAACCATATTGGCACGGTGATAATCCAAATTTATGTTATAAATTCCGTTCTTAATTTTCCCCTGTAAATATACATCTTCGTCAGGTTTATTTATTAAGACTGGAAATTCCGACACCCCAACTAAATTTACTTTCTTTTTGTATATTGATTGAAGGGCTTTTTTAACAAATGACTCTTTATCGCCGTCTTGAAATTGATATAGTTCACGTCCATCTTCTATTCTGAAACCGTCATCCCTTCCTTTCTTTTCTACCCAATGGTCTAATGGTTTTGCAGTATACAATGCCATCAAATTTGTAGCGTCCAATTCATATTTTTTTTCATTCCCTTTTGAAACTGGCTTGTAAAGGTCTTGTACTGACTCAGAAATATTATCTACGGTGTTATGACGAGAGAACTTGTTTTTCAATGTCGATGTCAAATCATATACATTTTTGTATTTGCGTATTGGTTGCAAAACATGCCATGGTGGAAATCCTTCATATTTCGTATCTTTTAAATATAGGTCTGAAGTGTACTCACGTTTCATTTTTAACATTTCGGATAAGTAATGTACCTGCTTAAAGTAATCGGAACCTTCCAATGGTGTAGCAGTTAAGAATAAGGTAAACGGTGTATTCAGTGAATATTTCCATATTGCCTGCATGGTGACATTGTTTTTTGACCGTACATACTTGTGAATTTCATCGCAAACGAGGATACACCCTGGCGGAGGTCTATATTGATGGTAGACAAAGCCTTTTTGCTCTAGATAATTCATGCGAAGATTTTTATCAACAACTTGTCTCGAAGTTAAACTATTTTTATACGCTTGAAAAGCTTTGTATTGTTGATGTTCTCTGTAAAGGTAATAATTTTTGTCTTTTACCGGTGGGTTATTTTCCAATGGTCCAAATTGGCTTCTATATTGATCCCATGTTGTGATAGTAGCACTGTATTCGATATCGGAAGGAGTAAACCCGGTTATAAATCTAGCAGTTCCGATACAATTACAATGAAATAAAATTCTGTCTTCGTCTAAATCCCAGGTGAATCTTATGTCGCTATAATCATTATTTTTCATCCATACGCGGTGAACTAGTCTTCCACTCTTTAGTCTTTTTATATTCTCTATATCGTCAAGTTCGAGACCCAAACTAGAAAGAGGACTAGAGTCAATGTATCTAGGTGGATTTATGCCAAAACTATATGCTTTGCCACATAGTTTACAGTAAATTACATTTTTCTGATTAACGTTTGATCGCTGTAAGCCTCGTGAAGATAATTTTTCCGGTTTTTCACCGCCGTTTTGATACCACGAAACAAAGTCATTTAGTCTCTCAATATATCTATCGTCTATTCGTTCATACGGTGGGTAACTGGTATCGGTGTTTCCAGTGGTAGAGGCTCTAAATATATCATATGTCATCCAAATATAATTGGATAGGTCTCTTTTCATACTTTTTAGAACATCAACCCACTGTTTCAATAATTTTTTCCCTGGGATGACTAGAAGAATTTTTGGTTTTGGATCCGGCATACTGTTTCGCATACGCTCTGCTTTAAGAATACTATTAATAGTCTTACCAAATCCAGGTCTGTGACATAAAAGAAGTTTGTTTCCCGCGTATTTCAATGATATAAATTGATAATCTGTTGGTCGGAATCCACCACTGAAATCCCAATTTTCTTCTATGTAGATGGGAGTTGTATTCGTTTGGTCTTTCACCGAACAATCAACTTTTGTTGCAAGTTTTAATTTGTTCCCATCAATTATTAATTCCTTCTTTTCTGGTATAGTTGTACGTAGTTTTATTTCACCCTCTTCTAAGAGTTCGCATAACAACGCACTGTCTTTCTTATCAGACAATCGGAGATAATAACACCTTCCATCGGATTCAATTACTTGAATTTTATTACTGGCGTTGTGTTTTAAAACTGGTCGTACAAGATCCTCTACTTCTAAACATTGAAGCTGACCTTCTATTACTTCAATTGTTTTTTCTTCCTGAGATACCGTAGACGACCTGGATGTTATTTGTACTGGGTTTGGCGCTAACAACTCAAATAAATCATCGAGCCATGGTTTTGAATTATATCGACGATCTCCTATAAAAAATTTGGTTCTTGTTTTTGGTTTACTAAGATCATTTTCAGTGCGATACACCGTGCCGTTTTTTGTTATAGTAATTTTTGAATATTTACTGACTTCTCTCTTTAAAAAATTTCGTAATTTGTTCATTGCTATATCAACTACTTTTCCATTTATGATAATAGTATCCCCTATGATTATATCTAAGGTTTTAGAATCACCGGCAGCTGCTCGTATTGGGTTTCGTATAGAGCCTTTAGCCTGTGTCATCATGAATGAATATGCTCTAGCCCATTGAGGAAACATCGTTATATAATGTATAGTGATATATTTTATAGTATATAAAGATTGAATACTTCAACAAATGCAGCAAGATTTATATGGTTATTTGAGTAGATTTGATAGAACAAAGTGTACACATTATAATTTTGATAAAGTTTTTATGTATGTTAAAAATTATTGTCATCACAGTAAGCATGCCGCCTCTTTGGCAGAAGATCTATGTCCTCAACGTGTTGCATGTTTAGATATGGAGACAAATAAATTAGTTTCGCCAAAAGATTTGAAGCAGATACTAATAAAACAGGGGTCAATGATACCGCATTTGTCACAAAAATTTACACAGCTTCGTTTTCCCACCGTACCACAAATATTTGTACACGGACTGGAAGGTTGGAAGTATGTTGGTGGTCGCACCGATTTTGATACTTTTACGAAATCGAGCAGTAGTGTGGAAGATATTCAAATAAAGTTTCAAGGGGTGAAATTATAGTTTCCGGCAATTTCATCTTAGGAATAAGAAGTGGTAGGACGTTTTCCAAGTTTCTGTTGTGTTTACAAGATATGTATATGTCTGCTCCTTTGCCATAATCAATATTTGTATCGTCCGCTTTGTTCATAACTATAACTATAGGTACATCTGGATTTTCTTGTTTAACTGCTTCTACCCATACATCTATGTTCAATCGTGTATCGCAAAATACAAGAACACCGTCTGCATGTTTGTAATGCAATTGGCGTAATGAATGATAACGTTCACATCCGCCGTGGTCATGCAATCCTATATATCTACCTTGAAATTCAATCAGATGAAGATCTTTGGTTAGCGTACATATATACGTTTCAGAAAAGGTATTGGTTGTTAACCGCTGTACAAAAGAACTCTTACCGACTCCCTGATCACCTATAATGATTATATTTTGCATTTTAGTATATAGATTATTAGCTTAAATAGTATATAAGCGCAAAAGCATTTTATAAAATGATAATACTTTTTAAGAATTGCATGTTGTTCGTGTTTTATACTTGCTTATGTATTTTGATGTTATTGGATGTAATGTGGTACGAGAAAGGGTTATATTTTACATTTTTTCCGGTGATGATGATTTATTATTTATTCATGTTGTTTCCCAGTATACATCGTCACTATATCTATCAAGTAACAGAACGGGGATTTATTCGATGGAAAATAATATGGCAGATTTTATTTCACGGGGCAATATCTAATGAGATTCCATATATTTTATTGTTTTTGTTTCTATTAAAAGAGCTAAAGTTCGTGATAGAATTTGCAGAAACTAGGTTGTCGAAAATAGAAGAATCGTTGTATGAGAAATGTCCAGGGTATAGGATTGCTCATCTTCATTTAAACTTATTTCAAGATGACATGGATAATAGATTTCATGTGAATTGTTTTCATACAAATCGTTTGTATATATTAGAATCTACTGTTCTTAGTAGAGAAACACAATTGGGTATATCAAATTACAGAGAAATACGTCGTAGAAATAAGGCGCCGCGAACTATGACAGAAGAAGAAGAAAATATGTATAAAGCTTCTAGTAACCAGTTCTTATTGTTTTCAAACCGAAATTATATTATTGGTTATTACGTTGGGTTATTATGTACAATCTTATTGTTCGAACATTACACTAGTTTTATATTGGTTCTTTTTAATATAACGACGTTTTTGTTTATGCGATCTGCAATTCACGATGTTCTGGTTGATCTTGCATACGGTGTAATCTCCGTGCTCTTTGCTCTGCAACGAAACAACATAACATGATTGATAAAAAACATATAACAAACGGTGTTGTAAAATCTTTGCTTTTGAAATTGGTCAAGGATAAATATAATAGGAATATAATCACTACAAAAAACAACACACGAAAACAATCTAAACATTGGTCGCAATCCGTTACAGTATATTCTGGACGCAACTGAGTTGGAATCATATAGCAACACAGTGGTGGTGGTTCTCTAATGAAATCTTCTTCTATTAGTTCTAGAGGTTGAGAAATTGTAGGATACGGTTCTTTACATACACCACATTCATTTTTACCATATAATCTCATGATAGCAATGCACGAACTATGGACATAAAGGGTTTTGCACTTACAAACTGCTAGAGTGTCACATGGTTCGTAACACACGTAGCATTCATGTACTTCATAAGGTTCCATATTAATATTTATGCTCTCTATATATAGTCCATTCGTTAATCACTTCTGAAGAACAATTGGCGATACATATGGTTATATCGTCCGGTGTTATAATTACGTCATTTAAAGGCTTATGTTTAATTTCGGTCGCAAGAAACGGTACGTTTATTCGGTATGCAAGTGACGCATGTATTCCTCTTATTCGTACACCGTCGATTGAAAATGGTTGTTCTATTGAAAAAAAATAATGATTATCTATAATTGTTTTTTCCACAATATATTGACCGTACGAAACAAAGGTTGGTTTCTTATGATACTTGTATGTTTCAAATAAATCTTCTGCTTGACTTAAACTGAGACCCGTCTTAATGGTAATATGACCGGTGAAAAGTGGCGTGCTTAATGTTTTACAGTAATTACGTATTGTATGATTTACAATATGGTTTGGATGAATTTTGTACCATAGACAATATTTAAACATTTTACAGAATAGAGTAATTATTTATACTAACCTAAATTCATCAATCGTCTTCTTTTGCGAGACCGTTTTACCTTTACGTTCGTCATGAAGGTAGGTTCTTCAAATTTCGAGATCATTGCCGTTTCTTGTAATAGAACCTGTTTTAAATCGACAAACAGACGACACCGATCAAGTTGAAATTTTGCGTATGGTTTGTCCTCGATATGTTTTGCAAGATTTTTAATCACCTCTTTCATGTGTTCAACATTCTTTATTTTGATGTCATTGATACTTGTAAGGATGTCATACGGCATCAGTACCCTTTGAGTTTCAAAGTATGTTTGTCCTGGAACATGTGTGCATATTACAATATGTTCCATATTCATGGATTTTTTTATTTTGTTTGCGAGTGGGATGCTTTGAGATGATGGTATTGGTGGTTCCTCCTCCTCATCTTCCTCCATGTGATTCACCGCAAAATTCATCCAAACCGTACCGCCAAACATCGCGTATGGTATATCTTCCCAACAGTGATAAAGTTCATCTGTTTTGAAGTTTATTACGGATGGTTTTATTTTGATTTCCGTGGTACATTTCTTTTTAGGTTTGTAAACGCACATTCCAATAGAGTTGGGGTCTAAAGACATTACGAATTCGGTGTTTGTAATAGGAATGCGTTTATCCGTCCAATCCACCGTAACTAATCCGTCATAGTCTACATTGTATCGATTGTATCGATCATGTAACCCAACGATTATATCGTCTGGTTCTAGACCCGCTTTGAATCCTGCTTGGTCTTTTATAACTTTTTCAACCAATACACCTTGTGTTGATTCTCTTATACCATGGTATTTCAAATATTCGTCCGTAAGAATATTCAAGTCAACACCCCATGAAGGAATTTTTAATAATTCTTTCGAAAAATCCGCCCAATGTCGAAAAAATCTTAAAATTTGATGAATTGGCACGGCTAGACCAATTGCCTCTGTTTCCGCTTCAGAGGCTGTGCAGATTCCAATAACTTTGTTTTTGTGTAAGAGTGGTCCGCCACTATTTCCTCCGTTTAGTGACAGGTTCAACTGAATCATTCCCAACCCTCTACCGGAAACACATCCTTCGCACAATTGATAATCTGTGCTCAAGGAGGGAAATCCGATTGCGGTGACCTCTTGTGAATTGCCCTTTACCGGGTTATTGTTTAATTTGAGGTTTTGAATATCTTCCAAAAACAATGGTATACTGTCATTGCACCGCCATGCTGGATGCTGTCCTAGAGGATCAATGCATAGGATCGCGACGTCCATGGCTGGTACCACATGTATGATAGATGCTGTCAATCGGTTATATCCCTTCGATGGAATACATAACTCTACCTGTTTTTCAAGTACGCTGTCAACAACATGAAAATTTGTAAGTAGGAAACGTAGTCCACGGGTCTTAAATGGTACGTCACCAAACTCTTTGGGGTCAACAAAAAATGCAGTTCCTCCAAATTGCATTTCTTCGGTGTCAATGTACGGTTGAGTCCAATTAAAGGTCGTGTGAACACCCATAACCTTTACGACCGATTTTTTGGCTTTTTGAACGTCTTGAGGTCTCATTTTGTTTTAAAACTGAAAATTTATATATATACTAATAAAGATTTATAATCAATTGGATTTTTTAATTCTAGGAAGTATTTAGGTAGAATCTAGGTCGATAAATGTATCGAACAAAAAAACAAGTTTTGGAAGAAAAAGAGACTACGGTACAAGTACCCGTATCTCCTATCACTTTGCCCCCACCAGCGCAAGACCATACTCCTGGGTACTGGTATGTACGCACTGTAAAGAAGCCTAAGCCTAGGTATTTGGAAAAATTAACTTCGTAATATTGGGTCACCTGGTAACAAGGGTTCTTCTTTCTTTGTTTTACAACATCTGAACAGACACTTGAATGGACTGAAGACTCCGTTTACAAGACATACGCCACAGCATAGGATTTTATAAAGACCACAAAGGATAATTAAAAGTCCAATTCCAAATATTATATACATTGCTACAGTAAACCAATACTCTACTTCATCCATTTGGTTTGATAATTCTTTTAAAGAAGTAAAATTAAGATCCATTTAAAACATATAATTACATTAATATACACGATTTTTCTTTTTCACTATCAAATGTCAAAGATGTATATTTGATAGAGGTACGCAAAGACTCAAAAATGCACATAGATAAAGTATCTTTACAATTTTCACCAGTATAAGCGCTTGTCTCACAATAGAATGTATTTCTAGCATTGATACTTCTAATGTACCTACGAACAGTTGTCTTTTTTATTATGCGTTTACTTTCTTTGTCCAATTTTGTTCCTATAAAACATATAGGTGTATCTTCGGTGTTTTCCAAAGCTACATCTGTCCAATATTGAGCTGTCAACCATGAATTGGCTTGAGTTAAATCAAAACATACTGCTATTAATTCTGCATTTTTCAAATATGGTGTTAACAAGTTTTGAAATGACATGTCTCCACTACAGTCCCAATATTGTACACAAACAGTATGGTTCTCAAGACTAAAAACCATTGATCGCATATCGATTGCTATAGTTTTACTAGGTTTAATTGATTCCAGTGGTTTACACCACCGTTGAACCAGAGAAGTTTTACCACATTTATCACCTACTAAAGTAAACCTAATTTTCTTCATTTTAATAAAAGTAATTAACATTTATACTTAATATCTTAACTTACCATGTGCAGGGTGCAACTTTGGCGCTGGAGTCACCGCATCAAGGATATATGACGCAATTTCCTCCTTAATATCACTCTGGGTTTTTTTTGCCTTTGGTTTTTGAACAACCTCTTTCGTCTCTTCGATTTGAACCTCTTCTTTTGTAGACATATTTATAAGTTTTACACTAATTAATATACCTGCTTAAATTAGTTTTTTTATTACCTTAACAATATAATCATTCTTACTTTTCTTTGATGCTTTTCTATTCCCACCCAGTATATCAATTGCCAAACGTAAGGTTTCGCCCCAATGAACGAGAACAGACATTTCTGTTTGCAATAACTTAACGGTTAATGGGTCTTCAATTCCAAACGCCGACTTGTCTACTCTACGTTTTACTTCTACCTGTAGCCAATTAAATAATATTTTACAACACCATAGTTCATTTTCTTTGCTTATTGGTTTACGTATGTATTGATTTAAAGTTTCAGGACACCTTTTCTCGTTACTTCGAATATAACGAAGAAAGGAAAATATTTCAACGGTGCCTTCCATGTATTGTCCCATTAACTCAAATTCAAAATCTTGCTGGAAATACCTGGGATCAATGCGTCTCTTGTAAATATCGTGGGGAATAGTGCATATAACCCTTATCTTGTCTAATTTCGTATTGTTTGGCATTACAAATCCATAATGAAGAAAAGTTTCATAATTTGATTTGGCACCATAACAATCAAAACACTCTTCATGTGGTTTAATTTTTTCCGAAGCAGTCATAACAAAATGAGTCTCGGTAAATTTCCATTCTACATTTGGCTTATTCGAATGATTCATCATGTCGGCAAACGGAACTAAATATTCTTTGTCCATGTTCGCAAAGTTTCTACTACCGACCAAACATAGATTATGCCTATTTTCTTTTGGCATTTTGTTTATTCTTCTTTCTAATATAAGTCTCATAGGAGACACGGAAAGTTCATCCCTACGCTTTTCCGACCATTCAACTGGAAATTTCGTTTCTGGCATACTACGTGTGTATACATTGTCCTCTTTTAAGTAATTTGCCAGTTCTTCTTGTGTACCAAGTTTACATTCTTTTAATGGGAGTTTTAAAATAATTTCATCTCGATCTATGAAATCCATCGCGAACACGCCGCGTCTGTCTTGCACTCTCAACAAACGACATTTTTGATTGATATATTTCTCGTAATGAGTTTCCAATTCCTGTTTTGGGTGATTTAAAATAACCCTTGACGCATCGCTTTGATTTTTTGCAAGTAAATAATACATGAATGCAGTTTCATATCTATGAAGTTTTTCATTTGCTTCTGCCATCATATTGAGTGTATCGGTAGTCCATTTCTCTAGTTTCAGAATTTCTACCGCTTGAATGTATTCTTTGTTTAACATATGTTGACGTGCTTTATCCATCTTTTTTATCTATATTGATGGATATTTATACTCAAATTTAAATTCATGTATATAAACTTTTCATTTGCACATAAATGAGAGGCGATTTAATATTTTTATTATCACTTTTATCTATATCCTCCGTTACTATACTTTACATAGGCTCTGACAGTAGCTATGAATATATTTACGGGACCACTGAAACATTAAAACGACGAATACGAGATCGTTTACATGATGTTGCACCAAAATGTTGTGAAGAACTTACCAAGGAATGTTTTGCATGTGCGACTGGCTTACTGGTAGAAGATTTTTGTAAACGACATTCTGGCGAATATGGGTGTCCCAAAAAGCAAATTCCAATAAAGATTGTAACTTTACATACGAAACCCAATGATTGGTGCGACTGCGCCATAAAAAGTGTCACGAAATATTCGAAACTACATAATTACGAACATATTGTTATTCGTAAAACAAATACATCGTTGCACCATGTAAAATTTCAAAAATATTATGAGGTGCTAAATCATTTTACTTCGTCGGTCATATTATTACTCGATTGCGACATAGCTATCACAAACATGACCATAAAGATTGAAGATGTTTTTGATAAGTACAAAAACGATTTAATTATAAGTAGAGATGCTCTTTGGAATAAGGGGGTTCCTATAAATTCAGGGGTTATATTATTTAAAAAGAGTAATTGGACATTAAATTTATTGAAGAAAATGAGCCATGCAAAACAATTAACAGCGGGCAAATATTTAAGTAATTCTTTAGTAGATCAACCTGTTCTTACTGACTTGTTGGTACGTGATAATATGTTGCAACAACACCCGAAAAAACAATTTGAACACAGTCAACATGTAACCGTAGTGGATCAACAGGTTATGAACAGTTTTTATCGCCGTGGCTTCGAATTCTTTAAAAATGACCCTGAAGATTCCAAATGGAAACCCGGTAATTGGATGGTACATGTCACTGGCTCAAAAGGGTCCGAACGTCTGAAAATATTACAAGAAATTGGTGTATGTGATTAAAGTATTTTATTAATACTAAAGGTGTACCCATCGAATGATTTGGACCATAACATTTTCATTCTAGGTAGATATACTTTGAGTCCACCGTCTACTTGCACATGGACCCGTGTCAACACTAGAATATCTCCTTTTTTCCATAGTTGATGACATACTTGAGCTCCGCCGATAACCCATGCATGTTTATGTTCATTTAAGTACACTTTTAATGTTCTAAGAGATAAAAATGTCTTAGCGTTGGGAACAAACTGTCGAGACAGCACAACATTTTCTCGAAATGGAAGAGGTTTTCTACCTATAGAATCCCAAGTTTTTCTACCCATTACAATTGGACATCCCATGGTATTCATCTTGAACCATTTAAGATCGTGTCTTATTCTCCAAGGTAATTGACCACCTATTGCGATTTTATCATCGTCTGATACCGCTAAAATAAATCTCATACGTATTTATGTGTACCTATTTTATATATATATGGATAAAATTGACTGGTGTATATTTATTACCACAGTTCTTTTATTTTTCAGTGTTACTGGTATGTGGTTAATATATTTCCCTTTAACCTGGTGGATTATAATATTGATCCTTATTCCAACAGGTGGATCAACAACATATTACATTCGAAGACGATACAGTGATGGACCTAAGGAACAGATTACTATAGAAGAAGTAGAACCTATGTTAACAAATACTAATTTATATTTTTAATTATTTTGCACCTTGTGCAATTAATATTAGTTCACTAGACGATGTTATTGGAGGTTCTTCATACAAAGGTATAGCGTCGTCGTATACCGAAGTTATATTATGTGTCCCATACATACCTATTACCCCTTCTATAAAGCCAGGTGCATATTCAAATTTACACCTACCAATGGTACTATACCGTTTAAATCGTTGCATATGCATTTGCATTACTAACATACTGGGTATAATTTCAAAATCCGTGGTGTTCATGACCTGTTTAAAGTGTCTTGTAAAACTATCTCTCCATGATCCATACTGTTTTTCCATATCTTGAAACAATATTTTGTCACGTTTTCTCAATGGAAGCTTCAATTGTTTTAAAGCATGATGATTCAAGGCTTGACGTAGTAAAATTGCTGTATTATGGTCTCCGTTATGAAATGCGTTTTTCATAACATCTATAAAGTACCTATAATTTCGCTTTATATTAAATTTTGTTGTAAATTCACCATCTTTAGATAACACCGCATACACGACGTTGAATACGGAATTGTCTACATATTTCGTTATCATCTCTTTTTTGATAGGGTCAGTGTGGAAGGCATATAATTGCCTAGATGCTTTTTCACACCCTTTTGTCATTTCTTCCAATTGATCGTCGTAAGGGCTATGAAATAAACAATATAAAAGTTCCTGTATGCGTGAAGGCGGTGGACGTATCGCCATGTTAAATAACTTAAGACCATCAGATGAAAGGCGACGTCTGGGCATTTTAAATGTATTTTTTTCACTTATATATGTGGTTTTTATTTTGTAATATGCAGCTTGATATAAGTTTTGCAAAACCCATTGGTCCTTACAAGAATCTATGTAATATGATTCCCAAAGAATACTGTCATGTTGAAATGTCATTTCATACGGCAGCAGATACATTTAAAAAACAATTACACACAGCAATTGAACATTCCCATTCGCCTGCAAGACTAGAGTTGCTAAAGAAACGTCTGAGAAATATAAAAGGAAAAATTATTGTGTGCTTTTATATTAATTGGGGAGAAACTGTTTCGTGTAGATATTTGTCGGAAATTATTACTGAACCGTATTTTCGTCCACCAGAAGAACCAGTGTACGATGTTATACCTCTAAAAATGAACGTGGAGGAAAGCGAAAAGATTATTAATTTCAATTTAAAGAATATTGGTAAACCATACGATTACATGAGAGCAATACTATCGTTAGCACCAATTACGTTGAGAACACCGGATCTACCGGACAAATTCTACTGTGCTCAGTTAGTATTGTACACCCTGAAGGAAATTGGTATTGAAATAGATGGTGACATAAATCATCAAACGCCTCTGTCTGTACATAAATTTTTAGAAAGTATAAAAGACCGCCATATGGATACAAATGGAGGAAGTAAATCAGACAGTAAATAACGCTTATCAAAATACACTAAATCAGTACAATAATAAATCACAAAAGGGATCATCATCTGGTACATTTCCCAAATTTGTTTCACAACATTACCAAAAAAGTAAGGGTTCGTCGCACGGTGATACTATGAGAAACATATCAACGATGTATAAAAATACAACCTTTTTTAAATAAGGATATAAATAATGAAGTCTATTATCTATATGGGCGTATGCTGTAATTTATTTTATATTTTTATAATTTTTGCATTTGTACAAATTCAATTCAGATGGAAACAAGATAAACAGAATAGTCAATGGATGGTAATTTGGAAAGGAAATACAACAAATGTTACATACGAGACTGGAGTAGATGTTTCCTTTAATTTAAATTCTATCAAGTACGGCAACCCATTGATGAATTATCATAACAATACATTCTCTATTAGAGAACGTTGTGAAACAGTTGTACATATTGTGGCTAAAGTCAGTGCTCCGGCGTTATCATTTCATAGAATATCACTATTAATTAATGATAAGGAAATTCGTACTTTGGATTTATTTGTACCAAAGACCAAAGTTGCCAACAACGATATGATAGCAAGATTTGTACTTACTCCATCTACGAAAATTCGTATACATCATTACTACGATTCTGTTTGGAGTGATATGGGCATGTCAAATAGCAGCGTACATATAGGGTTTCGGTCAGGGTTAATGAATATATATGATGTACCATTTGAGTAGTATATATATGTTATATGTATATATGTAAATGTATAACTTTCCACTTCCGAGAGCTTCACAAGAATGTTATACTAAATGGTACAATTATTTAGTACCATCTGGAGCTTTGAAAAACACGACTATTTTATGGGCAGCTCAAGAACTACCATGTCGATTTCGGTCTGATTCTATAAAAAATATTATTGGACCACATCATGTTTTCATACTAAAACTGAATGAAACATTTTACTATGCTGTTATAGATTCTACAGAGACGGTGTTTAAATTGCCCAAAAAATATTATACATCATGCTTTCCTGGAATTCAATATTCACAGGTTCCGAAGAACAACAGAATGTTGGTGAAATTAAATGAAAAACAATCTATGATGTTACCATATATACCTGAATCTTTCCTAGAACAAAAACGAACCAAAACTACAAGAAAACGGAGGCGTTCGGAATCTGAAAACAACGAAATAGAGAGCATTGATTTTAATCAACAAGTACCGGAATGGAATATTTTAGGAGTTCAAACTACGGTGGAATCAAACAAATCAGCCATTATGCACTTGATACGGTCTATTATACTTTACAATGACAGCAATGAAAATTTCTCATTAAAAAATCATTTTGAAGGAATAGATTTAAAAACAATTCAATCGGATGATAAATTAAGAGAAAAAATGAAAATTATTGTATCGTTTATTTATTACTACTGTAGGGATGAAATTGGTGTCTTCAAACAAAGAGAACCCATATCCATCAGTGATCTTCAATCGTGGCTATCAGAGGACAATTCTTAGTCTCTACCACGTAGTATTGTTTACATAAGTAACATGCTTCTTTATGGGTTTTGACACACTTTTCATGACAGTACAAACTACCACAGTGACATGATATGACACAAAATTTCACTTTCTCTGTCGTACTCTTGGCAAGACAAGAATTACATAGACTACATGTGGGCGTATTTGTGTATGGAATAGGGTAGGGACTTTGAACTATTTTGGTGTGTGTACACCGTTTGATTGCTTCGTCAATAAATAACTTAGGGGGGTTCACCATAGATTGTTTACAGTATTGCCACTGTTCTATGGTTTGAACACGCAATGCGGTTAAAAAAGTTTCGTTCGTCATCCATTCATATATCTGCTCTATTTCACTTTTATAACCATCCGGTACTTTTGAAATTAGTTTATCCCGGTGTTCCTTTGCCTCACGTGCGGAAAATGTATGTTTAAATCCTATCATACCTATTTTTTTTAATAATTTTTATTTAAATACTTCAATTCTTGTTAAGAACAAATTCCGCGCAAGATCTAGGTAGATCAAAAAATAGGTCGGATTTCGCCAATTCATATTTATGCAACATTAATGGGTGAATATCATTGGTTTCCATTATTGGTATACTATTTTCCATCAACCCATAGAAAATTACATCGTTGTTTGCATCTTGAATACAACCTAGACCATTGATGACTCCATGATCCCAGTGTGGCGATGTATATATTTTACCTCCGGCTTCAATGCATGCAAATCCATGAAACTCATTGTCTTTGCAAAATCCATACTCAAAAACTCTTCCATGTTGACGTTTTACAACGAAGTGTTTCTTGCCATCTTTGTACATGCCAGTTTCGGTAATCCCATCGTAATTCATCAAGTAATCTCCATGTGGCAACGACGCCTCAAATTCCGCTGACAGAATAAGTTGTCCAGTCACTTTATTGTACACATGAACGTCTCCCCATAAACTACCGTACATAAATTCTCCTACTAGAATGTACTTGTCTCCGACGCCATAACCATTTCCATGAGACACTCCATCAATAACATCCCAGTGCATTTCCAATTCATCATTAAAGATAATCATTAAAATTTCAAGTTAAGTGTTAAAAATTCAATTGTATCACCTACACGGAAATCGTAGGTATTGTTTTGAATTTTATATTCAATTGCTCGTTTATGTTTACACCTTCGGGAATAGTCCTTACATGAGCAATAACCTAGGTAGGTACCAGGTCGATTCGATGAAACTAGGTCGATAAAATTACCTTTAATTTGGATAAAATAATACTTAGGTCTCTCTACTGTAAATTTTTGAGACCGTACCACTATAAATTTTCGAGATGGCATCTGAGGATTCTCAAAATCTTCGACATATAGACTATTGAGAGTAAAGTTGGCAGTTATTCCCAATTCTCTAAAGGTACGT
The DNA here is from genome assembly GCA_002716845.1 of Flavobacteriaceae bacterium. GTDB lineage: Bacteria > Bacteroidota > Bacteroidia > Flavobacteriales > Flavobacteriaceae > UBA8316. The sequence goes on from PBCE01000032.1 coordinate 24,957, forward strand.
GAACCAGGTGGAGGTTTTATGTAACCATTCGGTTCCTGATTCTTGTACATCATGATAGCACGCTCCACGCGGTTACGTCCATAAATAGAATGGTACATTTATATTCATATATAAATAATATATACTAACAGTTCTTTAAAATATCATACAATTCGAGATCTATACCCCGGGGTTGTTTCATCATTATGTATTGTGCTCGGAGTTTTGCCTCGTCCTCACGTTTCGTTTTCTTTAACACAGGTCGAATACTAACCACTTCCCAATTTTTTCGTTCTGGTGTTACACCATTTTCCCATTGGTCAATGTATTGTTTCATATTTACTATAGTCTGTTGAAGACGATATATTTCCTTATATAACTCAGGAACCTCTTCTTCGCGTTTGCGTTTTTTACTTAATAACTTACATTGGTCACGCAAATCACCCATAGAACGTTTGCTCTCCTTATGTGAAACACGTTTCCAACTACTATATCTCGTATAATATTCTTCAAGAACGTCCTGGAGACAGGCTTCAGTCCACGCTGTTAGAGATGAAAATGCAGTGACGCCAATTAAAATTCGTTTAGTCTTGTCAAAGGTCGTAATCTTACAATTACCAATCAATGCCCCGGTAAGTATATTAGCTGTAAAGTGGTTCCCCTTAAAGTTAAAGAACACCGTGTCTCCCACATGTATTAATTTATGGTAAATCATATCTGTAAGACTCATTTTACATGAAAAATATCAACTTATATACTATAAATGTTGAATTAAATTTATTAAATGCCAGTCGGACGTTGGACTTGTAATCCTCTCTTAATACCAATGGAATTGACACCAGAACCATATTTAAGATATGACTACACTATAAGCTGGAGACGTGTCCTCCAACCCAAAATTGTATACAATATTGATTCATTTACAGAGACATATAAAAAAGAGAATAAAATAAAGTAAATGTATAAACAGTTTTTGTTTACATGTTCTTTCTTCGTATTTGTAAACGTGTATATGCATTTTCCAATAAAAACTTCTATGAAACGAATAAAGAGATCAGTAAAAGAGCAAAATAAACATATTCTCAGTGTATCTGACCCATATCATAGAGAAAAATATAAAGCTCAAATGGACACAGTCAAATGCTATGCACAAAAACACGATCACCGTTTTCACTACCTAGATGTTAAAAACTGCTCTAATATTAGAGGTTTCTTTTTCAAAAAACATTGTCAGGTTTCTCAGTTTTTAGAAACGATACCAGATGACGATATTGTTTTTGTCTTTGACGGCGATGTAATTATCAAATCTGATGATCTAAACATGAAATTGCCTATAAACGATTTTGAAAATGACCTAATTTTTTATCAACGTTGTTGGTCAAAAGAAATAGCCGCGGGAAATTATATTGTAAAAAATAGCCCACAAGCCAGAAAATTTCTGAATGAATGGTCGTTGTGGTTTTCTAAACAACCTAAGGGGTTTGCAAGTGCTGACAATGGAGCTATACACCTGCAAATATTAAAAAGTTTATATGGATCATCGTCCATGAAATATCGAAGATGTTTAAACATGTACAACAACTTAACATCCAGTGTCCATAATTTGACATCTTATTGGAGTTTTGTAGCGTGTGCAAGAGAATCAATACCATTCAATACAAGCTTTTCACAAATTCAAAATTTAAACATTAGTCTTTTGCACCCCGAACACTCTTGGATTCACGATCATGTATGTAACAAAAAGTATGTCGATAAGTCGCCCTTTCTCCATGGCATAAAAAAAGAATCTGAAATTAAAAAACATTTTTATGAATGTGGTCACAAACTATAAATATGTATGGGTTTGGTGCATCCTTGACCGGTAATCTGTATTCTTCCAGATACACCCGGTGATTCGTATGTATATGCTGTTTTATTTACCAAATCTACATGGTCTATCATTGAAGATGGTGTTGAATCAAAAATCTTTTCAGAACCTATGATTACAGTAAATGATGAATAACAAATGTCGGTTAGCCAAACTAACCGCTTTGTATAAGGGAGTCCGACTCGAGTAAATTCACGATAGTAAGACGTTAGTTTTTGCGTATCGACAGTTGCTATAATGTTGGGACAAGGATCTTTTATGCGCAATGTTAAATCATTGCTTAAAGGAATTCGAAAATTACCGTTTACTTTGAGAAAATCAATTGACGGTATTCCGTTAAATTCATAAGCGTCACAATTGGAAATTACAAATTCACCGTTATGTAATGGAGTTGTACAGGTTTGAATAGAAGCATCCGTATAACACTGCATTCTCATAATTCTCCTAGGTCTTAAATTTTGCGGTGTTACAAATAAAGATACCACAAACAAAGAAACTATTATTATACCACAGGTTATTAAAAAAATAGAACGCCGACTAATTTGTATAGTTGTTGTTTGTGGCGGTGGTTCGGGTTCAATATCCACAAACTTAAACTTCTTTGGTCGTAAATCAGAAATATCAATATTTAATTTAGGAAATGTGGACATTTTATTATACATACCTTATATTTATACTCAACACTTTAAAGGAACTTCTACACAGTTAATAAACTGCCATTTTATATCATCGGGGTGATTACTAACATCGTCGTCCCAATTCTCTTCATATATCTGTGTCTTCACACTGTTTGGAGTCAACGCAATTACCTGTGCAACCCAACCTATGGCATATGCATTCTTGTCGGTGAAAAACCATCCGCTCCAATAACGTTTGAGTTTTCCAGCGCCTATACCACCCCAAGCTGATCTGGGAATATCGGTACGCTCTGCCCGAGACATACGCAAAACATGATCCTTTGATTTCTGACCAAATTTTTTCGCAAAATCTTTTGTCATCCATAATCCATGAGGTCCTAGTGGATGACCGCTCTTCGTGTGTTCCCACTTCCATGATTTACCATGTTTAAAATATAGGTCGCCTTCTTTCTTTAATTCACCGGCTGGATCTCCCATGTAATCACCAAACTTATCCGCCACATCCATCATATTACAAGCTAATATCTGGTATATTAGATTGTTATATTGCCATTTACATGACTTAGGTGATATTATCAATTTACTATGGGAATATTTTGATAGATCAGAGTCCATCTCTACTTGTTTTCGAAAATCGTCATACTTCCATTGATCATCGGTATATCCGGTTCTCATATTTAGAGCCATACCTATAGTGATACCATTTATTAATAACGTATTCCTACGATATGTATCTTTATGTATATGATACATAAGCCCTATGGCAGCTTTGGTAATAGACATAGTGTGAATCATTTATTTATAAGAAAAACTGTTATATATAATATTTTACCTCTTACGTTTCGATGGTTTTAAATGTTGTTTAAGTTCGTGGAGTTCACGATGCCACATTGTTTCCAGGGATGTGTTTTGCAATTCTCCATGGTCATGGTTCAGTTTATGCTGTTCATTCTTTAACTTTTGGACTGCATCTGGAGTTATATCACGCAAACGAATGTCCAAATACTTCGGATTTAATCCTCGTGATACACATTCCTCTACGCACTTATCGTAAGGTTGATGTGTTATTGGTATTGAACCTTCCAGTGCACATTCAATAAATTTTATACGTTCACTGTTCTCTTTGAGTTGTTCCTTTATCTTATGGATCAAATAATCTTTGCGTTTATCGTAGAGAGACAATCGTGCATGTCTGTGTAATTCAAATACTTGTTTCAATGATGTTTGTTTTAAAACATCACCGTCGTAAACACACCAGTTTTCTTTGATTGGTTGTTCCAATTGCAATTTGAACTTAGGTGTTACATCTTCAATGGTAAACTTGACTTTAGTATCCGTATGATTTTCAATAAGTCGTGTGTACTCATTGGACTGCTTTTTCATTTTGTCTTTAAAATTACTAGTCCACGTGCCAATGGGAAGTTCGGTAATTATTATATCATTTTCTTCTCTTGTACACTTTCCTTCGGTAAACCATTTTCTATCTGACATAGTACAATCGCCGTTAAATCCGTTGTACCATGGGTTGATATCATTGACATCTTTTAACCCGGATATTACGTCTATAATATCAATCGGATTATATTTTGGTATATCAGTTGCCCATCCAGTACCAATCCCAGATGTTCCATTCACCAGTAATGTTGGTATAATTGGAACCATGTTAACAGGTTCGACTACATGTCCGTCTGCCTTTGCATATGATAACACCGGTAAATCTTGTTCAGGGAATGCATAATTGACCCATGATTGTAATTTTGTAAATATGTAACGGTGAGATGCATGATCTGCTCCACCTTTGTGACGTGTTCCAAACTGACCTATTGGTTCCAAATAAGGTAGGTTGTTTGATCCAACGAAATCTTGTGCCATGTTGACTATGGCATTACCTACATTCATTTCACCGTGATGGTAGTGAGTGTCCATTGCGACCTTACTACCCAACTGTGCAACTTTGATTTCTGTGTTATTGCGCTTCATCATAGTGTACAAAATCTTACGTTGCACTGGTTTTAAACCATCGACGACGTTGGGAATACTACGTTCATTCGTTGCCCTCGCATGTTCTACCCAGGGACCAGTCACATAAGTTTCATATTTTTTCCCATCCAAATCTGAAGTAGATGGTGGTCTCGTAACGATATCTTTTCTCCATCGTTTTGAAAAGTCATCGGTACTAAATGCCCTTTTCAATGCGTCTGGACACATGGTATCCATAGGAAAAGTGTAACGATCCAAATTTTTGAACATTTCCTTTGCCTCCGCACTGGTACTCGTACCCAAACCTTTGTAGAACTTATATCTCAGAGATGGATTCTCTTTGATATATTTACGTGCGACTTCTTCGTTAAAGAATTCTTTCATCAAAGTTTTACCTCGGAATGCTTTGACTAACGGTGTTTTCATTACCTTGATAAAACCAGGTATACAGAGTAATGATGACCAATGAGATCCAAATATAGAGAACACCAATCCACGAATATGAAACCCGTCGGTATCCTGGTCTGCCATAATAAGTATAGAACCATAACGCAGAGATTTCACATCTGTGTATTTGGTACCGTGTTTTAATCCAAGAGATTTTATAATATCGGTGATCACCGCGTTCTTTGACCATTTGTCGGTACTTGCAGTGTAACCGTTCAGTATCTTACCCTTCAGTGGATAAGACCCGTAACATTTGCTACCAACAACAGACATTCCTGCCAGTGCCAGTGCGTTTGCAGAGTCTCCTTCGGTTAAAATCAAAGTACATTTGTGAGATCGCGAAGTTCCTGCAAACTGTGCGTCCGTCAGTTTTAAGACATCGACACTCGATCGCTTTGCCCCATCATTGCGGGACATTTTTCGGTCGTCCTTCTTCTTGCTCAAAGATTCCAGTTTTTCCATCAACGGTGATTCTTTAATCGTGTTGATTATATTCTTTTGGACTTTGAACTCTGACCCAAACTTCTTGGGAGGTAAAGTGCAGGATTCCTTCATTTGAGAGTCAAAGGTAGGGTTTACCAGGTGACAGGAGAGGTTAATTTGCAACATCCGCTTAAAATCATAGGATTTTAGTTTCAACTTCTTAATCACCGGTTCCATGTGTTTTAGGATCTGTTTGTAGATGTAGTCCACGTGGGTGCCACCATTGCGTGTCCAGATACCATTAACGAAGGAGTTCTGACGGAATTGACCGTCTGATACATTCAGACTAAAATTCCATCGCTTGTTCTTTTGTTCAAATATCTGGTTCTCTTCTGGTGCGTAAACGTCCTCACCATTGAATTGAACACTTACGTTTGGGTAAACGCGTTTAATGTCATACACGCGTCGTTTCATCATTCGCATGGTGCCTTCTGGGATACGTGTAACACCGAATCGCTCGAGATCAATGGTCATATTCACTTGAAGTTCAGTAATTCCGTCGTCTTCCACCACTTTATTTTTTGGACCACTTGTTTTTTTCATATTTTGTGTCCATGTTTGGACAAACAGTTTTGTTTTGTTCAGAATCCTTATCTCAAATCGTTTAGAAAAGATATTCGCCAACTTTGCGCCGTATCCGTTGCGTCCACCGGTCATCCGTTCTTCGTTGTCATCGTAATTGTTGCTTGTACGTAAGTGACCAAAGACGAGTGTTGGAACCCACATCTTCTCTGTTTTGTGTTTGCGAATGGGTATAGTTTTACCATCGTTCGCAACCGTGATACTACCATCATCACTAATTTTAACACCGATTCGTTTAGTCTTTCCCCTGCTTATGTTGTCGGTCGCGTTGACAATCAACTCGTCGAATAACTTGTACATCATAGGAACAACTCCCAGGGTCTGGTATTCGTCGTCGATTTTGATGTTTTCCCACTCAACGGGGTGCAAACTACCGCCATAAGTGTCAGGTCTTTGTAAAACATGGTCTACGTCGGTGAGTCGTTGATACTTTTCCATCTTTTTGGTCTGTTTACTCATCTTTAATTTTTCTTTTAACATAATTGTTTTAATATATTATTGTTTAATAGTTTTTATAAACAAGTTCACCCTAGAATATAAAAATGACCTAGAATACAACAACCTAGAACCTAAAAATGAAATAAAATATTATATTTAAATATTATATAATTTGTAAAGATTATGGATCGTGTTAAACAAAGTATTATGAATTACCGCGAAAGTGCAAGAGATATTTTAACAAGTTGTGGTAAGATTTCACCGGATAATGTGACACTTCTGGAACAACAAGCGTGGGAGCACTGTCCAAAAAAATATCCCATAGTTATTCGACGTCTCTACACAGGCATGTCTTTAACAGAGGCAGTGGCAGAGTTGGAACCAATAGAGACACTCGATCAAGAAGAAATTATGGTAGATGGGAACATAGTATGTCCTAAGTGCAAAGGAAGAAAAGTCCATCGTATCGAGAAACAAACCAGAAGTGCAGATGAGAGTGCCACAGTGTTCTGTTACTGTAGCACTTGTGCGTTCAGGTGGAAATTTTAACTACAGACCATCCGTATACTTTACGTAATCTTTTTTCTTAAACTTAGCGGATATAAAAGTACAAAACCTAGCTATCTTACTTGGTTTTTTATATGGCTCTGGCTCAAAATCTAGGTCTTCATCAAAATCGGTTTCTTCTCCTAGATTAAAAATTTGTCGCTCAGGGGAAGGATCTCGCATCATTTTTTGGTATAAATAATAAATATATACTCAAATAAATGCGTATTGTTTCAATTGATGTTGGGTTACGCAACTTTGGATACGCAATCATTGAAAATAATAAACTAATTGAGTTTGATTCCATCTGCATATGGGATCTTGTCCCAAAAAAGAATCGTAAAGATTACCCCTATATCGCCAGAGTATTGGTCGATAAAACACCTATCTTTGATGGTGCAGATGTCGTACTTATTGAGAGACAGATGCAAGCCAGAATGAAGATGATAGCATGTGCCTTGCGGTGTTTCTTCTGGGATAAATCCAAGATGGTAGCGCCTTTGTCGGTACGTAAATATTTCAAAATAAGTACCGGGGTCTACAAAAACAATAAGAATGCATCCATTGCCTTGGTCCCTAAGTTCTTAAATGAGGAACAAATGAAGAAGTTTAAAGTTCACAAGAAGAAAGATGACCTATCTGATGCTGTTTTGCAAGGTCTCTGGTACATTTGGAGTCCTAAAGGTCCGTATTTAACTATGACTTAATATTATTAATTACTCTTTTCCAATCTTTTTTAAATGTTTTCTTGTTACCTATAACGAACAACGCTTCTTTGGCTCGTGATAAAGCAACACATAAACGGTTCCAGTTCTTACAGAACCCTATGTTTCCGTAATGATTGGACCGCACACACGAAAGAAACACGGCGTCCGCTTCGGTTCCTTGACAGGCGTCCACTGTGACAACTTTGCATATCTCGTCCAACGTGTCTTTTAATTTATAGAATTGCGATTTGTAGAAGGTGATTACCATCACAGACTTTGACGGATTTGCTTCCCTGTATGCCACCACTTCGTTGTACACCAGATCAACTTCATGGTCGTTGTACGTCGATGTTCTTTCTTTGTCTTCAGGCGCACTGTGGTTGATCCACTTGAGAGTATCCGATTCGTAGCGAACTCCGTGCTTTAAGCGACCACCATAAAATGCTTTGGAGACCATCCTTCCAATAGACGGTGCCATCCTGTACTGTGTCTTTAACATGTGTACATGGTGTCCATTATCAACCATCCGTTCGAAAAACGACAGTGGTTCATGTTTATCGATGTTCGTGAATGGCTTCAATTGTTTGTGGTCTCCGATCAGTATCATATTGGTAGGGTTACATGTGAACACCCCTGGCATGCTCTCTTCCTCTACCGTCGCCGCCTCGTCTATGATAACAGTTGCGATGTTCGATGCTCTCCAGGCAGACGATATCGTCGATAGAAACACGTTGCTATCGTTCATGATGCGTTCTTCATATTTCTTAGTGTATTTGGATACGAGTTGACCATATGATGCCTTTAAACGGTCCACCTTGTCTGTAAGGGTGCGTACGCTGGAGTCGGTACAAAATGCTGGTCCTTGACAATTTTCCGATACCTCTATCGCATCCAATATAGAAAAACGGTCTACCGTTAATTCGGAAACATTCCTAGTTGTATTGTCTAACATTCGAATGTATAACTCATTGTTCTCCAACCTGGTCAGATAACGCTTGTATCCCTTCATGCACGACGCCTTACTCGGCGTTTCATCTAGGAACACAATCAGTCTGGAGTAGTGTCTCTCCTCCAGATCGGAAGTCTTCACAAACCGAAGGTGTTCTTCTTTCCGTTTGTTTTCCGCTGCTTTGAGGGCTGATAGTTCCGTTTCTTTGTCTTGTATCTCCCTTCTCATGTCTATGAGTTCACGGGTCTTGCACAATTCGTCGCGAACCATATTGTCAACGTGGAATGGTTTGGAAGCTTCGGATATTCGGTCGAGGTTTCCTAATACTGCCAAATGGAGGCTACCGCCTTCGAACACGGTTGTATGGTGTTTGCCCAGTTTTTCACATACAGCGCCAATGGCTTGGTTGTTTCTCGAAGTAACCAACGTGCGCTTCAACAGGCGTTTGGTCACAATGTGGTAGATAGTTGTCGATTTCCCTGTGCCTGGTGGACCTTGTACGATTTCCAAATTGTGTTCCAAATTCATAACAATGTCTCGCTGGTCTTCATTGCACGGTACACAGTCGTTTGAATCAATTTGGACAAATGAACTCGTAGGGTGTCTACAGGAGGGACACTTTTTATCATAATGCAATGATCGCTCGATGCACTTTAAGCAAAATATATGCTTGCACGGCGTAATACACGCGTTTGTCACCGGCTCGAAACATATTGGACACGTGGTTTCCGCCAGGGTCTCCAGCGCATGTTTTACCACGGAATCATAGCCTTCGTCGCTTAGTGTTTCGATATTAAAATCGTCAGAATAATCTTTGTACGTACCATATGTTCTTGTATTGGATGTAACATAACACGGTACATCACACTTGAACGTGTTGATATACTGACGTATATAGGAGCCTACGAACCCCAGGTCGAACATTTGATAATATTCGTCACCCGTATACTTTCTACATGGATACAAATGGTACGTCACCTCGTCTTTGATTTTGTACTTGATAAGATGCTGGTGTAGGTCTTCTTTTTCCTTATCGGTCAAATCCGGAACTTCTTCTCCACGGTATATCTGCTTTCCATAACCGCGTTTGAGCGCCTGAACTTCAGCAAAAATATTGTTGCGACATCGGTCTAAATATCGAGCAGAGCTCCCATTACTGTGTCGTTGAACACTGTAGGTCTCCGAACTCTCTAAGAACTCTTTAAATTGCTCAAAATATACGCTATCGTCGCTCATCGGTACATTTGATATGTTAGTATAATATTATATATATATATACACTAATTCATATTTTTACATATACTCCGTCTCTTTTCCATATATTTTTTGTATAAAGGACGACATTTAGAAAAAGAATTTGTTTTCATGCATTCTTGCCACTGTTTAAACTCTGGTAACATTTAATTAAATTTCATCTCTTTAAATACAGTATATTTAGTGTAATGTTATATAAATATCTTATTTCTATGTACAAATGTATCGTGATCGTTCCGATCGTTTCCCTCATGCAACAACATGCGATTGGCACGATTTAATATTGATATTACAATGTATTGGTATATTCTGTATAGCCATTCTTCTTTTTTTCTTTATGTTTATGAGTGCCATCAACAACTAAAGGACACTGAATAAGCTTTGTGAATATATCCAACGACATCATCAACTGTTTGGCTTTCTTCTCGATCAGAAAGTTATCGTGTCTTGCATCAAATGTTCTCCATCGAGTAATCCACCCAGCTTCGTGTACAGATAAACGTAATCTAGCACGGTCAATGGCGTCTTTTAAATCAATCAAAGCTTCTTTCACTGAAAGCATACTCTCATATGCAGGATGAGCTTCGGGTAAATTTTTATAGGTGTTTAACATGCTTGTTATAGTGTCCACAGTATGTGTTTCTTTGATTTCGGGATCGGCATTTGAATTTAAAACATAGTCCATTGCATATGAAGTTCCTCGAAATAAGATATTTCTACCCAAAAAGTATGTACCAGCTGCTGCTACCGGATAATACATAACCCACGCCATTTACTTAACATAAGAAAACAAATATATACGTGATTCCAGACAATGTTGTGACATAAGATGTTGCAATTTAGAACCTTCCAATTGAACGCAAACCGGCTTTTCTCCAAATATTAATAATACGCTGTCGGTGTGAGCCTTGTAAACTACAAATATAACACGGTCTGGGTTTGACTTACACGACTGAACAACTGCGCGTAGATGTTTATCATTTATGTTATTTGTACTAATACATTCCATAATCTGAGAATACGATGCTTCGGATTTTATAGATAAAACGGTAGTAGGTTTCCCTTTTAATATTTCCATATAATATATTATTTAGGTTTTAAATACTCCATTATTACCCGTTTGCCTCCATCGTACATCATCTTCATCTCTTCTGGTTTTATATCAGTAAAATTAGTATACGTGGCATCGTCGGGTGAAAATAAATTTATCATCACACCGTCCTTGTAAAAACTATTACATGGTTTTTCTCTTATCTCTTCAAAGCTTATGCCTAAAAAATCTGCTAACTTTGTCAAATCATTCGTCAATGTACCCAACATCTGAGCAGTCATACAACGAAACGATTCTTCAATTAAAGGATAGTAACCCTCAGGAGTCATCGCCTTGAAAAATAACTCGAAACAATTTATGGGGTAACATATCATAACGTCCACTGTACATACTTTATGTTCTTCAATAAACTCAAAAATTTCTTCCACAGGGATAATATGTCTCATACCTCCATCCTGATAGTCGTGCGACCCTATCTTTACAGGTGGATACACAATAGGCACAGATGTTGAAGCCAAAATAGCCTGGTGTAAATTCTTGTCAAAGGTCTCGTACTGACAGGTATCACGATTATAAGCTCCTACACGCAAAGGCGTGAACATAATATTCTCCTTAAAATTATCTTTAAGAATCTGGTCCATTGGTTCATTTGTATACAACGAATTATAATAAAGAACTGCATCGATAGCATTTATTACAAAACCCCATCGTGTATGAGGCGATACTACATGAAATCCACCTATCTCAAACAAATCCTTTGCTTTTTCCATATGACGATCAAAGGTTTCAGGAATAGTCTGTGATACAATAGAACCAACCAAAGCACCAGCACTAATACCAGTAATCAGTGTCCAATCTACACGTTCTTTACCATGTGATAGGTACATACCATGCAATAACCCTACCAATACAGCTCCACGATCTCCACCAGCACTCAATGCCAACAATTTAGGTTGACGACCTAGTTTTTTATTGCTCATTTTTATAAAATAAAAGATTACTTATATATAAGCTATTTTTTCTAAAAAAAATAATGCAACGATCATTCTACGACATAAAAGACGAAGAAGACATCAAAAGAGAACAGTCGGACTTCCTATACAATTGTTTTATGTCAAAAAACACCGAAGTCCTCAACACCGCATTAAGAGAAATAAAAGACTTGACATGTGCAGAGTTCTCACAAATAAGCAAAAGGTTTAAACATGTGTACGACAGAGCGATACAAGATGATTGTAGAATCGCAAAACACGGTGCACTATTATTTGGCATATATTTAACACCGAAATACGTTGAGAAACTCATACGCGAAAGTAGAGTAGACCCACAAAAATTTCAATACTATATACAAGTACACCTGGCACCAATGTGTCAACAACATCTCAACGGCGAGGAAAAAATGGATTCCATGCAGGCATTTGTAGAAGAAGCAAGAATGAGATATATAATTATGTAATGGTGTACGTATAAATATAAACATACTGTGTACTAAATGCATCCGTTTATGAAACATATCATGCAAGGCGATGTAGAGAACGTTCGTGAAGATATACATCTGGTCAATACCATACTACCCATGGGAAAATACACGCGTAGTACCCCGTTGATCGTAGCACTTGCATCAGAGAATCGCGAAATGATTGATTTGATTCTGGAATGCCGGACCCTACAGGTCTCGACAGAAATAATCACCTCCGATGAACGAAGCACGGTATTTCACGTCATGGCAATGTACACGGTCCCCATTGACATTTGTCGGCGCATTTTGAATCACCCGACCCTTGATACGAAGGTATTGAATATTATCGACCACGACGATTACAGACCGTTGGATCTAGCCTTGGAATATCACCCGGATCTGGTACCCTTCTTGAAAACAAAGGGAGCGATGAGATACTGGCGTGTCGGTCCCGGTTTTAAACCGAATCCGAACGAGCCTATGTAATGGACTGTATTATATTTATACACAAAATGTACTACTTATGATTTCTTTATCAAGACTTTTACTCTCTGTGACGGTGAATCTACCGACTTTACGTTTCTTTGGGGCAGACGGACACTCCGGTGCCTCGCGTTTTCTCTTTGGAGGTGTATGCTGAAGGGCACGTGCCAAAATTGGATCATCGCCAATAGGTGTAATCTTATGTCCCAGGCGTCGATGGAAGTTTTTCATCCATGACTTTGCCTCCTTGAAGTTCTTTAAAGGGAAATTAAAACACCGCTTTGATTCCAAGAATCGTGAGTATAGTTTGTTATGGTTTTTTGGCATCAGATAGAACTTTTTCGTCTCATGACCACGTAAAGTCAAGGTTTCATTCTTACATGTCAACTCCGTTCGGTCTGGCTTTTCCAAAATTTTCGTAACCTTCCAAAACTTCTCTCTCTTGGCAGTTACACCCAAATGGTGCGGCTCGAACTGAGATTTAGTGCGTTGTATGTAAATATCACCGATCTTCATCGTTTTATGTTTTGTTATAATGTATTATGTATATTATACAAAATTTATAATTTTTGTATTCGTAAACTACACGACAACCAGAGTTGATAACATAATACAACCTAGATTAAATATTCGACCTAGAAATCTGGATGATGTATATTTGCCTATCAAAAGAAGTACATGTTTCGTAGTCAACTTTTTATTTTTTTTACATACATACACCTTCACGCACTGTAGCCTGTAAAAACGTCCGTTTTTTCCTCTACATGCAATACAATAGGAATTTGTATTCTAAGACTATAAGTATAAAATTACC
>PBCE01000033.1 GCA_002716845.1 Flavobacteriaceae bacterium
GGTCTAATACTGTATATATGTTTTTTTGTCCTACCTATTTCATGCATTTTTCACAGTAGGTAATAAGATGAATGCTATTAGAGCCATTTTTTAATACTTTGAATAAGGTGAATGCTATTTCATGCTGACCTTCTTGATACTCAGGGTCTACTACAAGTACGTTTTTTAGTATACTAAGGATAGTCCCAGATATTACCATGTTAAAAGTTTATTTTAGACCTTGATGTATGAATGTACAGAAAAAACTACATGCTTGATAGGTAATGTTATACTTATAGTCTTAAAATACAAATTCCTATCGTATTGTATGTATAGGAAAAAACCGACGTTTTTACAGGCTACAGTGCGTAAAGGTGTGTGTATGTAAAAAAATAAAAAAACTGACTATAAAACATGTACTTAAATGGATAGGCAAATATATATAATACTTCGATCTAGGTTTCTAGGTTGGAAATGTTTGAAATTACATTAGGAGTATGAGTATATAAATAAAAGAATAACATAAAAAAAATGGCAACCGATACATTGCTTCTAGGTGAAGGGGCGTATGCAAAGGTATATACTAAGAAGGATAGTGCGTTAAAGATCTCTGAAATTAAATCTTTGGATGATCTATCGGCAGTGGTACGTGAGTTATACGTCTTGAATTTAAATCTTCCAGGTTGTGTTCCGTATAAGTCATGTTACTACAAATGGAACTATTTTCATATTGTATTAGAACGTGCAAATAACAGTTTGGGACAATTGATAAAGCGTACCGTGATATCCGAAGGTCGAGTTCTGGAATTATCGAAACAATTGTTACATCATGTACATGTTCTTCATCAAAATGATATAATTCACCGTGATTTAAAACCGGACAATATATTATTAAAAGGTGATACCCTTTGGCTATGTGATTTTGGGTTGAGTCGTCGTTTTACAAACGAATATGGCAGGGGAACTGATTATATGGTAACACGATGGTATCGTGCACCTGAAATATGGAAAGAAGAAGGTTATGATAAACCGGCTGATGCGTGGAGCATTGGTTGTATTATTTATCGCATGTTGTATCGTAAAGTTCCTGGTAAGACGTTGAAGGAGTTGGAAGAAAATATTCCTAAATTGACTGGTGAATCCGATTTACAGACATTGATAAAGGGTCTGTTACAAATGGATCCATCAAAACGTTGGACTGCATCTCGTGCGTTAGCATTTTTAGGTGAAACACCACGTGTTGTATCTCCGTTTATCATGGAAGATACATATAGTGTACGTAGCACTCAGAGAGAAATTTGGTTTCGTAAATTTTATTCTAATTTTCCAAAAGAAGAACGTGTGTTGTCGCACGGGTTGATGATCTTCGATTCCGTTGACCAAACACCTGAAAATATGTGTTACTCGATGTTAGTGGCATGCATGTTGTTTAAGACGCGTCCTAGTAAAATTTTGGAATACTCCGTTTGGTTATTAAAAGAAATGAAAACAAAAAACTTACTTACGAATTTATCTTCGTTTGTAGGATTTAAT
Organism: Flavobacteriaceae bacterium; assembly: GCA_002716845.1. Taxonomy (GTDB): domain Bacteria; phylum Bacteroidota; class Bacteroidia; order Flavobacteriales; family Flavobacteriaceae; genus UBA8316. The sequence goes on from PBCE01000033.1 coordinate 1,513, forward strand.
TGTAGTACGTATTCAAGAATGAGTGATTGGGAACAGTTTGACGGTGATTTTGATAGTTATGTTATGTTAAAGATGAACAGTAAAAAGCGTAAATTAAAGTGATAAAATATTTAATAAGTATCGTGTGTTTAACATATTTTTTCGTTTTTGTTTTGTCAGTCTGGTTAAGTTAGAAGATAACATAAGATCATTAAGATCAGATTCTACAGTTGTTCTAGCTTGTTCTAACCGTTCTTCAACAGTGTTTTGTGTAATCATGGTGAAAACTTTAACGGAATTATGTTGACCAATTCTACAAACACGTCCAATTGCCTGTGTCTTTACGGAAGATTCCAATCCTGGTTCTAAAAATACTATTGCATTTGCTTCTGTAAGATTGATACCAATGTCTGCTACTTTGGTAGATAATAATATAACATTTGTTTTTGCAGATTTAAAATCTTCTATGTTTTTCGCTCTTTTTCTTCGTGTACACTTTCCAGAGATGATGGATGCATTTGTTATATTGTTGTAGAAATGGTTTAATACAGAATTGTATTGTGAAAATATAACAACTCTTTTTTCTTTGTGTATAATGTTTTTGAGTTTAATCAATTTGTCGCAAACGTTGTTTTTTTTCATGAGATCATTAAGTCGCTCTGGTAGTTTTATTCTTCTACCCAAGTTGTCATATGTATATAAAAATCCGTCTTTCTTCATTGTTTCTTGTTTGGAAGTTATTTCTTTGAATGAATTATTATTCAGTGGTTTTCTGCACTGAGGACAAAGGTTTTTAAATTCAAGTGATTTTTTGATACAGTCGTGACAAAATAAATGCAAACAATCCGTTATGGTTGGTCTTACCATAGTCTCTAGGCACAGACAACATGTAGTGTCCTCTATATTATCAAGAGTTTTCAAAACCTCTGATGCAAATCCTGATTTTTTGGAAAGTTCATTGCACAAGTCTTTCATATTGGTAATTGCAAAATTATTTGTATCACATCGTTCACCCCAAACATGAAGTGGTAATACCGTTGGATTGGTTGCAGAAATCCCCAACATGTTAATAAGTGATGCAATCTGTTGATAACGATACCCACCATTGTCCAACAACCCCGATACTTTTTGTCTAACCATATCGAATAACATATCATAAAGTTCGTAATTTGTATTGGTACATTTTATGTCATGAAAAGTTGGTCCGGGAATGTTCAGGTGAGTTATACTGGGGTTGATAATAATGGATGCAATACGTGAGATCAACCATTTTGTATGATCATTTTCTTGACACATAATATGAGTAAAATAATTGACTCTATTATTATCAAATGGAAAAACATTTAACATGGCTAATTGTGGATGCAAATTGTGAAATGACGATTCTCTGTACGGCGTGGCTGAAATGCACCATCTATATGATGCACTAATAAACGAACATGCTTTTATTTTTTTCGATCTAAAATCTTTTGGTTGATGGGATTCATCAAATACAACACGATCAAAACAATCAAAGATAGGGTGATTCAAGTTTTGAAATTTAGAAGATACTGTACCGTAAGTAGTAAACACAATGTCTTTTCCTTGGTAGTTACATTTTTTCCCGTGAATTTCACCCAAATTGAGATCAGTAAATCGTTCGGTTTCTTTGATCCACTGGTCCATTAATGTCAGTGGTACCACAACCAATGTTCTATAAATGTTATACAGTTCTATTCCTTGTTTAATGAGTGCTAACATGCAAATGGTTTTTCCTGTTCCAGGAGGCAATGCTAGAATACCTCCTTTGACCGCACATTGATTCTTTCTGCAAGACAATGCATTAAATGTGTATCCTTTCCGCGTGTTCAAAACCAATAAATCTGTAAGATTCTGTCGTATTTCACGGTTCCTCATTTCTGCTACGACACGTTCTTGAAATGGTCGAAGTGGCAGCTTTAATATTACTTTGTCGTGTATAGGTGGTAAAGTAAACTTTAAGGCTCTGGTTTCGACCCATGGTTTCGACACCGGGCGATTGGATAAAAACCATAAAACTTTAGAGACATAATTGAATAAAAATACATCATTTTTTCCGGAAAACCGACTCGAAGAATGAGTAGATGTTAACACTTCGATTTGAAGTGCACGACTATCTAATTTTTTAATTTTTGTTTTGAGTAAAGGTTTGGATCTTAATTTTCTTTTAAATCGTTCTGCACGATACACTTCATTATCGGTCAGTGATATATTCGTCAAATATTCAAGAACCTCCGATGGTGCATTTGTCTCTACACATGCTTGAACTAAACTATTGATAGGCATAAAATCCCTTCTAAAGTATGGTTTGGCTTTCCAATATGTTGCGTAATGCTCTAACCATAGGCAAATAGAATAAATATCAAAGGCAGTTTGATATCTGGTGGCATAATGATTCCTACCAGCATTACAGATGTGAAACCATATTGATTTTACAATACATTCTTCATCCATATATTCTAAATTATGAACCGGAATATCAAAAAAATCAACGGTGAACACACCAATAATTTCATATTCGCTTTTGTATTGATCTTCATCTACGTATGCTACATTAAAATCTTCACGGTCTAGCCATTGATATGAATCACCAGACCAAGATTGTTTTCCAATTAAATATTTATTCGACACGGGTTCGTAATCTAGTACATAAAACGATTGAGTTAAAGACTCATTAACTAGGTTAACTCTGGCATCTAATAAATTCGATGTCATAGATTCAACTAAAAGTGGAAAATTAGATACGGGAGTGCGCAAAACTTCAATGCAAGGTGAAAAAATAGACACTTCTAGTGTTGTCCCAACACCTTTTGGCTGTATAATGATAGAATCACCGATTCGCTCAATAACCATGCATGTTAACACTGTAAATCCGTCGGTGTCATACAAAACAAAATCGTCTGCTTTTAATAATTTACGGCGGACATTTGCATTCATGAACACACACTCCGTAGTTTTTACAGTTATTCTTGGGTAATAATACGGACGAAATCGACGTTTGATAATCAACGTTTTTGATTTCTTTTTGGTGTCACGTTGTAAAGTAAATTCATCTCCTCGATATAACAAGTGTGTATTGGCTTTCCACATATAAGATAATAATTTTAGATATATATACACATATTTTTTTTAGAATTTTAAATTAGACGCTCCCTTTGGACGTAAAATCGACGCGGCTTCGTTTAAATCTACTGTTTTCTCCTTAAAGTCTTCTCCTTCGTCTTCAACAAATTCTACTGTTATTCCATTTTCGTCAACTTTTATAACTTCAGCATCTTTCCAACCACTCCTACGCTTTATTTCTATTTTATCACCGATCCTATACATTTCTGAATATATAATCCCTGGTATGTTAAATGTTGCGCAAACACTCTCTATGTCCAGTATTCTCTGTCCTGAATCAATGGATCGTGTCCATTCGAATGGAGCTTTGCTATTGTTTAAAAAATTGATTTCATTTGTAGATTCCCAATCGACCATGTAATATCCTTCACCGACTTCAACAATAATTCCAGTGTATGATTTACCGTTGTAAGACTCGCCCTGTGTTCCTTTGTTGTAAGCATCTAATGGAAAATCGACGATAACATATGTGCCTAATGGATACGGTTGGTTTCGTATGGAGGGGACTCTAGGTGGATATAGCTGTTTTTTATATCGTATTTGATTGAATCGCAACCCCTGTATGTAGGGTTGAAGTCGTCTACGTAGTCTTGTAACATTTTGATTGATATATCCCTTCTCAACAAAAACACACAATAATGATAACCGAACAACTAACACCATGACGTACAGTGGTATTTTAAACATTTCAGATGCACCTTGAGTATTTGTTGGTGCTTCCCTCCATAAGTTGGTACGTAAGATACCTTTTACCAATGTTTCTACAGCTAGAGGTCTAGGTATATTCCATGCATATATTATAGAAGCTGGTTGAACTTTGGTAACTTCGCTTGCCAATTCTAAATCCCTACGTTTTAATGAATTGGTTTTACCGATCTTGTACACTCCTTCAGTGGATTTTACTTTGGCAATGTATATGTATTCATACCATTCGCGAATAATCTTAGAGGAATCGGCAACAAACCCTTTCATTATATCCGACGATAGTAAATCCTGTACCGTTAAATCCTCCATTATTAATTGGTAGGTTCTAAATTTATAGTCTTTTCTCTTAACTTTTGCATTTGTTTCCGCAATCGCTGATTTCCGGCTCGGGCTCGTTTTGATTCTCTGAACTTTTTTAATTTATCCAATCCTCCTGGTTGAGATAATTCTTTGATTTGTAGTCTGGCACTAGATGGAGGGGGTGGGGGTGGAAATTGTAGGTTTTTGGCGACCGACGATGCATTTGCCCATGAATTTCTATTTTGAATTATTCGTTTTGCTTCTCTATCTATAGGAGGTTTTTCTTCTGGAAGAATGGTTTCCTTCTTTCTTCTACATGGTAACTTTATAAATTTTATTGCTACTGCAATCATAAAAAGAATAAATAACCCTCCACCCACATAAATCCCAGTATAATCCGGTGGTTCATCAGTTTTAGTGCTATATAAATCATTTGTGACATTGTATAATGATTCAGGACTTGTTGTGTTCACTGATAGTGATTCATTGTTTGGCGCTGGTGTTGATGAATTTCGACCTCGTATATTTGGATGATGAGTTGTTGTATTTGATAGGGATTTGTGTACTTGTGTGGTTGCATTTATTTCTGAACCGACCGTGGTTGATACCGTTGCTACTTCCTCTCTATCTCGTGGTATGGGCGTGGTGGTACCATAATTCAAAATTTCATTGGGTCCTTTATTTCCTAAGTTAGTCAATGCTATAGCCCTACTATGATTAGCCAATATTAAGGTATTGTCACATGCCAAAAGATATATATTAAGAGTACCTAATAATACTGTGCACATTTTTTAATACCTTGTAGCATTTATATACCTAAAAAATAATTAATTCTAGGTTGAATCCCGGTTCTAGGTAGTGTACGATGGACCTAGACGTACTAGACGTACAAATATTGTATTATTTTAATAAAAATAAAATAAAGTATATAAATAAACAAAAACTTTACAAAATGAAACGATCATTCGAACAAAAACGTGAACAAGTCTTAAAACGATTAAAGGTTTCACCGGAGAAACCAAAAGGAACTAAATTGGAGTTGTCTCCGAAACAAGAATCCCCGAAAGAAAAATTTTCGGTGGTCAACGAGTACGATAAGGTCAACCTTGATGTGACCATATACCAGAAAAGGGGTGGTGCCAAAGAGCGTATCCCTAAGGTACACAAGAAGGACGATGGTAAGCAGTACAATGTGACGGTGTCACTTCCTCCGTTTCGTGCGCACTGGTCTTACTTAACGGGGAATGGAAACCATAACAAAGGACCATATGGACCAAAGGATATTAAGCGTGCAAGATATACCTTCACTGGTTACACTGGTGTTCCAGACGCGGTAAAAAATGTATTCCCTAACCTCGAGCAAGAGCAGGAGAAAGCATTAAAATGGATCGGTGATATGTGCGACAAGTGTATGGGTGTGGCGTACCACGACGAAGAAACATGGAAAGATGCGACCGCAAAGTATGACGACGATCAGTCTTTTATTGAGAACGCAAAACATTCGTGTCTAAAGATGAAGAACATTAATGGATCCGAAGTCCCTGCATTATGCATGACCCGACGATTGGAAGGGTTTGGTGGTACAGACAATTCTCTAGTATTCTGGAGGATTAATGAAGAAGGAGAGTACGTCCAGATTGAACCCAAGTATATCACCAATGGGTCTCTTCTATCCATGCAATTGGTATTCCGTGCATTTCGTACTCCAGGTGGAGACTACGGTATGGCGGCAGACATTGAGAAACATGTTGTTGTCGTATACATGGAGAAAGGTCAAAAGAAAGAGGAGGTAAAAACCTCAGCGTACCCGTACGTTCCATTTGATATCTAATTTTAAAGACTATAATTATTATGATTACTTAACTAAATGTACTTATCGTACGTATCAAATGGTAAAGAGATAGAGCGCCGATCGTTCGGTAATGTAGAAAATTTCGTTAATAATTTTCAAGCTGAAGTAGATCATATGTTCACGGCTCGAGAAAAATCGTTCATGGAACCCAAATGGATCAAATGCCAAGATCAATGCCAATCCTTTGTGAGGGATTACGTATCCAAAGAGATGAAATCGACGGCTTACATTCTCCGGTGTTTGGAAATGTCTTTGATTAATGCTAAGTTAGATATCACCTGTACTGATCTACGCAAAGTAACCGGTATATGGGAAGAAGATAAGAGTCTATTTCGTGTCAATAATTTCGATCAAGACAGTGGGCGTTTAATTATGGGTTTTGGACCTAGTGCATCGGGTAAAACGTATTGGGCAAAGAATATTATAGGCATGTTAGATGAAATGGATCAAAAATTCCCAAAGGTCTTTCTATCGATTGATGGTGGAATATATAGAGAAGCTTCGGTTATTTATCAATCTTTGATTAAAACTGTCATAGATAAGAACATAGGAGGGTTGTCTAATTTAGTAGCCGCTGGATTTTCATTTGGTTCCTCTATATTCTCTGCCGGTAAAATTAAACGCGCAATTTATGATTTTATGAAATCTCAACAACCTCCCAACCTTTACGTTCCTGAGACACTTGGAAGCTGCAAAGGAGCTTTGATGTGTACGAGTAAATATAATAAATACGTAAAGATGACCAAAGATGAGGATTGGACGGGTCTGTGTATCTGGCAACATGTAGAGGATACCATGTGTGTATTCGGACCCGAGTACAAATGTATAGGATGTAAAGAGAGTGGGAAACAGCGCGAACGCAGAGAAGGTAAAAAGTATAGTGCCGATGCATGGAAGAATTCATTTAATAACGGTATTTCTAGTGCGAAACGGGCGAAGAAATGGTTTATTATCCATAACACCGGTGGAAGAACATACAAACTCCGGGATAGGGTAATACCATGTATTAATCTAATTGAGTCTAATGTAGAAATATCGAAAACGGTACAAGTTCTATACAATTGTGAGGTATATAAAGAAATAAAAGTTAAAGTTTAATTATCTGGTACTACCATGTAACCATTGTTTTTATTCTGTATCAATAGACAAAGACCAACCAGGAACGACAACCACAAAGGTACAGTTATTAATATTAACATTGCCCATGCTTGATGATGTCGTGTACTGTATCCATCAAATGACTCAATATTTTCACTCATCCATTTGCTTCGAGTAATAAAATAATCTTCCATATCATTTAACTCCGACTTAGGCGAGTTTTTACTGTATGCATTAAACGCCAAGTACATAATGTAGGGCGAGTCTCGTTTCTTTCCAAACATCCCCCAACGTTCAAGTTCTCTGTCAAACAGACCGTCCTCAAATTGCTGTTTTCTAGTTTGGATTAAGTCGTATACGGTTTGATTGTTTTGAATTACAGTATCTTTTTTTGTTTTGACCAGATTAATAAACTCTTCATTTTTACCCAGTTCTTTCCATAACTTTATTGATCCTTGTGAATAATATCCTAAATCCACCAGGTCCCACGATTTCTTATCGGAAACTCTCCAATACGCCAGGTCGTAATCCCACCTGGGTCCGGCATGAAGAATAGAATCGTCCGGATCAACATAAAAATATTGACTTGTAAATGGAAAATCATCTTCACGCATCAACATCTCTGCCAAATAATTATTCGCAAATGATTCTAAGTCGAGAGCCACCGGTGTTTCATTTTTGAGATTCAGAACGCTTGCAAAATGGTTGGTTCTATCCATGTATTCTTTTCGACACGGTGCAATCTGTGGCTCATCGTAAAAATCACACTTTGGGTATCTCATTTTGACACTGTAATCTTTGAATATTTCACATGGTTCTTTTCGACCGTTCGATTCAATGGTATGTTCTATGATAAGAGAGACCACTTCGATGTCGTAATCCTCGTCGTCACAGTCTTCTTTCTTTCCTTTTTCATCCCAATCCAATCTCTTCTCAAGAACTCTTCTCTGAATCGCTGGAATCAAGATGTAAACACCTTCGTAGGTATATTTATCTCCAATTTTAATTAAGACTTCGACCAAATCCTTCTGTAGTATACCGCCTTCAAGTTCAGATGCCACAACATCTCGTACGAAGGTCTGCTCGTGCCATCCTCCACGTAGGACGTAATCTTCATAGTCTTCACCGAAGTCAAACATTTCATCTTTGTCATCGTCACATGATCTTGCTGGCATACCAAATTTAGGTTCAGGTACAAGTTCTTCGTCAGGTGGCAAAAAACCTCCAGGACCTTGGGGTGGTTCGTTCTCAGGTGGTAATTTTTGTTCTTCTTCATCGTCTTCACATTCCCAGAATTCAAATGCCAAATTAATCTTTTTGCGTTGATTAAACCCAGATCCTTTAATCTCTATACCAATGTCTCTATCGCGTGTACCATGTGACAAACTAGACCATTGCAAACGGGCATATTTCTTATCTGACATGTCTATATTTTGGACGTCTCCGATTTCTGTTAAATCAAATATTAGTAGTCGTTTGTCAGGACCAAATCCATAATCATCGATATTCAACGTTGTTTCCACCAAACCGGACATAGGTTTTTCATAATCATGGGTAAAAAATGCAATAGGATAAAGAATTAATGAGAGGATGAATATAATAAATACAATATATTGAAACATTTACTAAATACCACGTGATATTTATACTTCTGTATTGTTTTTATAACAAAGGTTAAGGTCTGTAGGATCCACTAATTGATATGCATTAAATATCATATAGCAACCAATACTTGATTCTGTACAACAATTATAGTATTTTATGTACTTACGTAAAGTGTTTTTGTTACATTTCACTAAATCAAGACGGTGATCGTATAGTACAGAGTCTTTTACGTTTGGACATTCTGGATTAATGTCGGTATATGTTAAATTATCAACCGGTTCATCTTGAGACGTAAAGTTAATAATTGTACCAATTGGAGACGAAAAGTTATTAATTGTACCATTTGGAGACGTAAAGTTAATAATTGTACCATTTCTAGCATCGTATCCGGTCAGAGTCCCAGGGTCAAACCCTGGTGCCGACTTTGGCTCTGGTAATTCAGGGTCAAACCTTTGTGCCGACTCAGGCTCTGGTAATTCATGGTCAAACCTTGGTGCCGTAGGGTCTGGATTATTAGCAGAGACAGCAACAAATAAAATGATAAAAAGTTTAATCATTTGTAAGATTTTAATCGACATTTATACTGATAATATACGTATGGAATTAAAACCGTGTTCGGCTAACTTGTCACGATACTTATCAAATTTGCTCACAGGAAATCCATTGTGTGCCTCATACCCATAGGTATAGGGCGCTCCAAATACTTTATGGAGAGTGTCGGCATCATGGTGATACACCTCGTAGAATTTCCCGACGTGAACGAGAATGATAGTAGATGGATTTTCTTGTTTGATATTCCACCATCGTTGCTTCATAGGAGACGATGCCCAAGTTTCCCAATCCATGTCGGAATTATGCATGTGATTACCAATCACCGCCTTTGCTTTTGCCCAACGTTTGTAGGATTGGTAACAGGCATCGCCGAACGTAGACTCATGGTCCATATCCATGGCGGATTTAACTGCTGGATCGTTTAATAAATGATTTTTATAATCGTCCATTTGTGCTTCGGACCATCGGTGATTTCGTACATTGCTTGTTTCCATTTCATGGTTTACGGCTTCGTTTAGGGCAATCATTTTTATTTTTAAATATTTGAATAAAAATAATATAGGTACTATAGAAACTTTTTGAGGTCAAACTAGGTCAAACTAGGTTGAACTAGGTCGGATAGCCAAGTCTGACAATTTAGAGTGTGGAATAGTATAAATGTTATTAATATTTTAAAATAAAAAAATGGAAAACACCGAATCTAATCTAAATCCTCGTCTGATTTACTGGGAAGAGTTTGCGTTGTCTCTTCAAGAATACTTCCAAGCGTGGGACCGTTGGAAGTCGAATCCGAACAATCCAGTGACTGATCGGATTTAAGACTAAGTTTGTCCAATCCCAAAGTTTCCTCATCACAGAACTGTGCAAAATCTTTTTTTACTTCTAGGCAGAACTGTAACATTTCATCCCAATGTTTATCTAGATCTGTCTTATCGATAGGAGTAATCTTACATGTCAGTATAGTACCTGTTTTGGGTTGATAACCAAATTCACAGACATGTTTGTTTAATAGATAAATGGTATCTTTATCCATTAATACCTGTTCACTCTCCGCGTCAAATAGTTTCCAATCATCTGGTTCTAAGAGTGCAGGGTGTTGATAAAACACAGAAAATACTTTCAATGTGTGATTATCCGATGTTTTTACACGTGTTCTGGTACATCTATTGGTTAAAAGGTAATTATCCATAATTAAAACTAAATATATCGTCTTATATACTTCAAAATTAAATACTAGCTTTACACATTGCGGGGGTATTATCTTCAATATCGATAACGTGACCTTCCATGGTTTTTATGGTAGAATACACTATAATCGTTTGTGTGTTTAAATTTTGTAGTCCTATGGCTACGTTACCATCGTTTGTGTATCCTAATCCTTTGGTTTCTTTATATATAACATGCAATTCACAACCTTGATTTTCCGGTGATATAACAACCTCTCCTTTGCTATGATCTTTTGATTTCTTATCTTTAATAATAGTTTCAAAAATCAATGCGGACTTACAAGATATTTCGCATTCTATTGTTTCGTTCATTGGCACGTTGATGGTCACATATTGCATGGACGATCCATGAATGACACTTGTAACACCATGTACTAGCCAAGAAGCGTAGGAGGCATGATCAACGTTGTTTCTAGGAGTTTCGTGAATATGTGGAGATGAATGACGTATTCGAAAAGAAGAGGATTGGTCCGCAGAGATGGAGAGTTGTAGAAATTTACCTGTAGTATTACTTATATTAAAATGTGTTGAATTCGATAAAACACTCATTTATAGTAAATATAAATATATTTATAGTTTATTTCGAAAGTTTGTATGCCAATGAAAGGTCCTTGGATTGCACGGTTTCCCTGCCACTATGAATTGCAACGGTATTTGCATTTTGAAACAATTCTACTAGGAATGCTTCGGCACCAACATGAAGGGCTTTATGGGCATCGGATTTAAAACGAATATCGGTTCGAAACCCTTGTGAAATTTCTTGTGTTAGTCTCGAAAATGGAGCGACCGGAATAATAGTTTCCGTTCGTTTTTGTTCCCTTTTGATTTCACGGATCGCGTTAGTGGATGCTTTGCGTTTACGTTTCTGTTGATTTACTTGTGTACTCATTTTATTTCAAAGAAAAACAAAGATATATATACTCTATTTTTATTTTTTGTTTGGATTTAAATTTTAATTTTTTTCCATGCTTCTAGTGTTTGCGTTAAAGCTAACGATGCTTCGTCGTCAATACCAGAGTGTTTTGCTATAAATTTGATCTTGAGTTTTTCAAGTGTCGTAATCAATTCTTTAAAATAATTCCGCTGTTTATAGTCAGCTTTATATTTTAAATCTAGCAAAAAATTTCTAACTGCAAAAATTATAGATTTCCAAACATCGTCATCGCTTAGATCTAGCTCCAGTAAAACAGCTTCGGGGTATGCATATGGATTGGGTGGATCCGGTGAAATAGCGCCATCTTTTAAATCAAACTCCCATGCTCTCCAATCTTCTGGATTCTTTCTTCGAATCGAAGTAGTAAGAGTTCGTAAAATATGCAAATATCCTACCCTAAATTGGTCATAATCCATCCACTCGTAAAACCCATCTAAATAAACATTGAGATTATTATCTTTCTGCTGATCCCATACAATATGTATTTTCTCTTCGTCTGTGTTATGTTCAACCACAGAACCGACTTTAAAAGATGATCCAAACGTAAAGGTTTGCATAATGGTTTTGATGGCAACCTCGTCAAAGCCCCAATCGTCTAGTTTTTCTGCCGTTGTTACCTGCATGAGATAATATGCCCGTTTTAGAAAATTTTCGTCGTACTCTAATTTATCATCTGTACGATTGCTTTTTGGTTTAGGCACAGAAGCTGTCACCTGGCAGTACCTCCACCACCGGTCTTCATACTCTAGCTTTAACGCCTTTAATTTTGTTATAACACGATTCATAATGGTTGTCATATTTGTATCTACATCAACCCACGGTTTATAAACACGATCATCTCGCTTTAAGTCAATAATGTTATTGACCTGGTTGCATATATGGCGTACAAAATTCTGCCATCCTGATGGGTCATAGTATTGAAAAAAAAATCCTTTGCGCCTATCATGAACTAACATTTCCAGAAACATTTGCAGTCTGTAATGGGTAGGAATTGTAAATATTTCTTCTCCGTCTCCGTTACCAATTGGAGAGTTTTTGTCTTTGTATAAATTACCCCATGGACATTTAATTTCTATGATATGATCATCTCCATAATATCCATCTGGTCTGGACGATATCGTATAAGGAAATAATGCTGGAATGTCAATCACTTTAAACGATTCTGGTTTATCGTTTCGAATTTTAGTATACTTGAAGTATATGCGTTGCCCTAATCTATATTCGCGTTTTAATCCACGAAATAATAAGTCTCGGCTGGTATAAGACATTTTACCAGTAGACCACGTTTTCTTATCCACAATACTCCACTGGACTTTGTAATTATTATTTACCTGGCTTATTATAATTCCTTTATCATCCATGTATAGCGTACTTGCTACACCAGATCTACCTTCGTATGATTTCATTTCTAAATTATTAATTTTGACATATTCTTGTTCGTATATATTAAAGGCTGAAGGGTCTTGATACTGTTCTGTCAACAACTTATCATCTAAATCAAAGTTCTCGAATAAATATTTTAACGCCTTATCTTCAAACAAGTTACCATGGCAAAAATATATAGCTTTTGTTCTACCTCCAAATACAGGTGAAAACTTTGGGTTTGTAGTATACTCCTTCCAATATTTTCGAAAAACCATCGGTGTTTTGTTTATAAAAGCAGCAAATGTAGATGCATGCATTATTTTTCTATCTTTTAGAGAAGCTATAAATTGGTTTGACATTTAAAATACTATACTAATCTATATATAATTACTTTTTCTTCATCGGCGGATGATCGTAGTCCACGGTCTTTCCTTGTGCAAATTGTCTGTTGTCGTCTTGTTTTTTGTATTTTTCTGCCAAATTATCAACAAATGATTTCATTTTCTTTTCAGACGCATTTTTGGGTTCCCAATTATTGTATTGGTTTACACAATCATGTGTTTCCTGTACAAAATCACTGTCCATCGGTGCGTGCGTAAAGGCTTCTCCTTCCTCATCCGGTACAACAAAATCATTCAAAGAATCTTCTGAGTCACATTCATCGTCCGAATTGATTTCGCCCGTTGGCATCAAATGATCGGCAGGTATACTGTTTTCTTCGTCTATTTTGGTAAAGGTGTTTTCGTCCAGTGGCTTGAACCCCAAAAGTTTGTATGATGCTACTGGGTTATTCTTATCCAATGGTATGTGTTCCAACACCGAATTTCTAGATACCACTTCCCACTCATCGTCGTACTTCCAAACAAAGTGGTTTTCTTTGGATCTATTAATGTAAAAGACTTCCAATTGGTCGTCTTCATTGATACCTACTAGTTCACCGTACCATTCGCCAGTTTCGCCATATATTTTTAGTAAATCACCCTCGTTCATTTTATTGAATTTTTTTAACATATATATACTCGATATTTTATTTGTAAAATGGAGAAAATGAAGGAATTATACGAGTGGCAGACTACCTGGGACCGCTATGTAAAGCGCACAACACAGGAAGAACCCAAACAAGACATAAATAATAATTTAGATAGGAGAAAAGTGAAGGTTCCACGTAAGAAAAGGTAATTTACAGTATATAATATATGCATTGTATTTATAAAATGGATTTTAGACCGGTAGATACTTTAAAAACTATAAGCACAAGGAACTTAATTCGATCGTATGCTCTTACGAATTTGTTTTTAGTATTGGTATATACTAGTATTGAGCCTTACTTCAATGGTGCAAATGTATCCTGGATTCACCAATTGCACTTGATTCTCCAGCCTTTGGCAATTTTCGCATCTATAGCTGACAGTAGTATATTTACAGGTGTAACCTTGATTTTTTCATTTTCAGCAATAGTGTTTGATGGCGTAGTATTGTGGCTTAATTTTATAGCCGTTAGTAGGTGTATTGCAGAACCTTCAGCGACTTGTTTTGAAATGGTTTTTGAAAAATTTATCTGGGGGATGTTGGCATTCGTTCATATATTTTCCGACACAATGTTATCTCTACGTCTAATATCATTGAGATCCTACCTTGTCAAAAAAGATGTAAATGAAAAAATAGCAATGCAAAACTACGACGGTGAAGTTCCCATATTGAAGACAGTAGATGTTAATTGTGCAAAGCTAAGAATTTTACACGTATTCTTATTGCCGATTGGGTTTCTATATGCATTCTTCATGTTAGGTCGTACTTTTTCAAATTTATTATGGATCGGAGCACTAATTCATGTGTTTGTGGACCTGTATGGCATATCGGTTAGTAGAGTTCATGATACATGGTCCTTAGGTATATTGATGGGATTACAATTGATTATAGGTAGTATCAATCTATTTACAGTAGTATATCGTATACCAGAACCCAGAGATACTATTTCCGAAGATTTGTCGTTCTACATATCTATCTTTTACGTTTTTGCAGACTGTTTGTTGTTATATTTTATAATTGCAACCTTTCGAATATTACAAGGATATGAAAAGTTAAAGAAGAATTAATATCGAAACCATGTAAACGTCCATGTCCAAAGCATAAGACCAATAAGTATAAATATAATCACAGTAATCGGTCGCATACCTTGACCAATTTTTAATTTCATTCGTTTTACTTGCATTGTATTTCTTTCTAATTCCTCTTGTAGAGATCCTAATTTATCTTTAATTCGTTCCTCCATCAATTCACCATTTTCTAAAATTTCACTCAATGTATTTTCTACTCTACCCAATCGGTCTTCTATTCCTTTTAACTGATGTCGTTCAATTAAAGGACTACTTTCAGACATTATTAATACTTTAACAAACATTTATAGTAAACTTTTTAACATTAATGAAATTTGTTTCCCCCAACAGGTCTGACGAGTATTGAAATCTATTTCATTTCCATTCAATGAAAATGTTGATTGATACTGTTCACGAACTACCGCTTCTATATTCTCCCCGAGATTTTTTTTTAAATAACCTCCTACGCGACTATCCAAATCAAATATGGTATTCATCAAGTTAATCTCTAACGAAACCAACTCTTCGAGTTTACCTTCCCAAAACACAAACATCATCCAACGAGACTTTTCAAAACATTTTATATCTTCTTTAAATATTCTCCGTGGTTCCTTCATTAACCGACACCTCCATACCAACAAGTCGGTAATCTCAAATACAGTCCATGGTGTACGTTGGTACGGACCCCACATACGATACACGATAGGAGTTTGAACCGTAATTGTATATTGATGTGTGTCAATTACCCCTGTTTTGTTTGAAATGCCCATGGCATACAAAGTGTTTCCCCTTGAGTACCCTATTCCTACAGGAGTCTTATAACTGTCGGGTATGGTAAGGTAACGCTCTTCTGTTGCCACAATAATTCTCTTAACGCGTTGACCCCAAAGTTTACAAAAGGTTTGTCTAGGATCATCATCACAAACATAACTTGATATATCTTTCGGTGATAATTCCCTAAATAATGTCAGGGATCCCGTTGCATTTAATGCCATTGTTCATTAATTTTTTAGAAAAAAAATATTGGATTAATATAGTTGTCTTGAACAAAGAAATTCACAAACTCTTAAAAAACAACCTAGTTTTTCAAAAAGCTATACATGTTCTAAAACCCTACCTTTTAAAACTACATGCTACCTACCTAGTTCGAAAAAAATTCATTGATAGGTTAAATACAGACTTAGAATATAGAAATAGGTACTTTTATATTCATATGACAGAACAGCCTCATTTTTGTTGGCTAAAGCCTCCCCCTAGATTTTTAGCCATCAACCCCGACCTAGAAAATATAGTACGCATACTCCGTAGAGAAGCAGTTCATTTGGATAAACTTCTTGGTAATTTTCATCCGAGATATTATAATTTTTTATTAAAACACGTAATATTAAAAGATGGAAAACTTTACATTCGATAAGATACTCACCGAAAAAGAATTTCGTGAAGAAATGAAACAATATGAAACAAACGAGTTTTACACCAAAGTCATAGGTTACCCACAAAAAGAAATAAAGGAAGCGGTTAAGTTAATGGAAGAAGCCGCCGAATTATGGAAATCATACGACAACGACAGCAGTCGCAAACCTGACTACATGTTGGGGAACTACAAGGCAACACGAGCAGGGTGGGTCATTCACTTGTGGGCAACACAACACCGTAGTAGTAACTCCCTGGATGCAATGAGAGAAGTGTTGGAATTGTATGCGCCCAAAGAAGATCAGTGGGGATTTAGCCACTCTTGGAATGGCATCGGTGAGTGGAAACATTAAGTTCTAGAAGCCTTCTGACCTACAAATATTAATTTTAGAGTATATAAGTCCTCGTATTTCCAATAAATATGCAGATATTCGTCAAGACTTTAACGGGTAAAACAATAACTTTGGATGTCGAACCAACAGACACGATCGAAGGTATTAAACAAAAGATTCAAGACAAGGAGTAAGTACACCGTCAGTTTTATATATTTTAAGTTTCATTAACTAACACCATTTCAGAGGAATTCCTCCCGACCAGCAGCGACTCATCTTTGCCGGAAAAGTAAGTTAAATCCGTTAAAATTATCTCGTATACACATTACTAACATCTTAAACAGCAACTAGAGGACGGCAGAACTCTCTCAGACTATAATATTCAGAAGGAAGCGACCCTCCATTTAGTCTTACGACTTCGCGGCGGTGACAAATAATTTCATATTAAAACTATATCGTAAGAGTTTTTAAATATTCTTTTGCCTGTGTAAGTTTTTATACCAGAAACATACACGTTGTTCTAATGGATTTTCCATATTAAATGCGGATTGAGGTCCAAAAATAAATAATTATGTAGTGTATAAATATCTAGGTCGTATATAATAATGTTTAAAATTTATAAACCTAGGGGTAATATAGAGTACACAGTCTATGGTAAATCTATGTTTTTTTTTCAAGATGGTGTATACTACTTAAAGAAGCCAATAGAACAACGCTTTTTCAATGGTATGACATGGGAGAATCATGGAACAGTTTGGAGAATACGCCCGCAACGTAAGATTGGCGAGTATTCGTTCGGAATAAACGGAAAGCCTGAAATGATAGATATAAATATAGCCTGAATATGTCTTTAAATGGAAGACGAAGAACCTCCTGGAGCTATAGGGTTGGCTGTATGCTGTGGCTGTATTTTCTTCGTTCTGTTAGTATTGATAATCATAGAGTATGTAAATAAGTTTATATATATATCGAATATTTGGTAACAAATGAGTCTCGAGTTAATTATCGGCTGCATGTATAGTGGTAAAAGCACTGAATTAATGCGAAGAGTCAACCGTTACAAGTGTATTGGTAAACGTGTGTTGGTAGTAAACCATGCATTGGATACCAGATACAGTAAAGATCCAGTTATGGTCACGCACTCAGGAGAACAGATGGACGCGATCAAAGTGGATGATTTAAAATGGGTAGTTCCAATAAACTACGATGTGATTGCGATAGATGAAGGTCAACTTTTTAAAGAGTTATATAATAGGGTCATGTATTTTGTTGAAGTAATGAATCTCAATGTAATAGTAGCTGGATTAAACGGTGATTATAAGCGTCAAAATTTTGGTGAGATATATAAGTTGTATCCAGTGGCATCGAACATTCACCACTGTCTGGCTTTATGTAGTCAATGTAAGGATGGTACACCTGGCATGTTTACGTACAGAATTACGGATGAGACAGATCAACTCTTAATTGGTTCAGAAGAAATGTACATTGCCGTTTGTCGGCGTTGTTTCACTAAAACTAATTAATGACACTATATAATTATATCAAGGTATATAAAATGAAGATATATACCATACTTGCATTATTACCGCTAGCCAGTAGCACACTTTTATCTGGACCATTTAGTGATGGTAAATTTTTATCTCACCCAACACTCCAAGGCGAACCACCGTGCGCGTCCGGAGAATATAACGCTCTTGTAGTAACTGATACAGGAGATTCTGTAGAAAACCATGACGGCACGCAATATGTCGTTCAATGCAAATCATGTTCCACTGAAACGTTTAAAGTAGATGCTGATGGTAAAGGAGGCTACACTGAAATTATATCTGGATTATCAGGCGCACACTCTGTATTTAACAGAGAAGAATGTTGCTATAATTCAGAACATCCGGTATGCATAGAACAAATTAGAGAGTACAAACGAGGGTGTCAATCTACAGGTGCTTACGAAGCATCTACAAACGAAGCTGGGTTTGGTACAGACAGTACATGTACGGCGTAATAGGTAAGTTTATTATCCTCAAATTCTTCGTTTTGTCGTAGTTAATTCAAAGGCTCTGGTAAATTTACTCTAACCACCTATATATTCTTAGTATAAGTAATTAAATGCTACCACTCATAGTATTTTTATTATCATCATGTTTTATTTATTTTTCTTATACACATACACAAAATTACCTGACTTACAACACTATTAAATTCGACAAACTGACAATGGACAAACAGTATTATGTTGTTAAAAATATTATTAAAGGTGTATATCTATGTTTGTTGACAATAGCATCCTGTGTCATTTTAATACCCGATATTTACAACGGGTATTGGGACAATTATACTATTCGTTTATTTGCAAGTATGTATGTCTCGAATGATTTTGTCGGATTGTACAAAGTAAATCGGTTGCCAACCAGTACCCGGTTACACCATACTATATCGTTCGTCTTTATGCTAATTGCCTGGAAAGTAGATTTTCAAAGTAGTAACGTTGGTCAATTGTTATTGTTATATACATTCTTCTCCGCATTGTCCTTTCCTGTAAATTTGTATCTAGGACTTCGGTTATGTTACGATGATATGGAAGTTTTAAAAGAATGCTCTAGATATATATATTTGATATCGTGTGTTCTTAATTGGTGGTTGCAATACCATTGGATGGTATACGACAAAAATACATTATTGTACTTGTGTTTCTTGTCGGTGATTGTTATGGACGATATTATACTACTGAAATGGCTCTGGAAATGATCATACGGTGACGCAAATCAGTAATTCGTAAAAATGCCATTTCTATGTCGTGTTCATAATCATCCTCCATGAATTGCAAGAAAGTAATATCTTGCATTGTGTCGTGCATAACTTCGACTGTATCCATTCTCATTTGGTTGGGATCCATGAGACAATCTGCATAAAATTGAAATTGGAAATGTCGATTGAATATAAAATGCATGATCAGAGTCATAAAATTGTTTTCAAACCGATCGAATGCTTCTTCTTCGTCCCTCTGTGTTTTGTCTTTAATTCTAGTAGTGGACTTTGCAGTTTTAACAGTATTGAATGAACGACGACATATTGGACATGAGTTTTCAGTCTTTGACCATTTAATAATACATTTACGACAGAATTCATGAGAACAACCAATGTTTGCTTTATTTTTCGGTGTTTCCATACATATAGAACATTTTTGGGAGGATGCCTTATGCTTGCGTTTTTTATTAGTCACTTTCGGCATTTTATTTAAAAAAAAATAATATTATATATTTTAGAATTTTAACTGTAACCGTCTTTTTCTTTTTCTATTTCTAGGTCGTCGTGCATAGCCATACCTAGAATACCCAAAATGAAGCTGATATACCATTGTATCCCGTTGTACAACCTTCCATAGTATGTTCATATCCGTACTAAAAAATTCGTCTTGAAGCATGTTTTCAATATTAAACGCTAAATCCTGAATTTTATCCACCAAGTCTCGAATTAATTCTAGCTTTATATTACCATATGTAATTTTTAAAAACCCGTTCTTCCTGGATTGATAAAGTTGTATGTATTCTTTATATGGTGCATCACTTTCCAGTTCATAATCCTTGAAATTAAAATCTGGAAGTTGATGAGTCAAATACAATATAAATTGCTCGTCCTGTATACTGTGAGATTTAATTTTGCCAAAATACTTGTCGGGTTCCATATAATTTAACTCTACCATTCTTTTCTCTTTTAGCGTGTAATATTTATCGTTTGGTCTATCAAATAAACGAATTGCCTCAATACTCTTTTCAATATTTGGCTTGAGGAGTCTACGTATACTGTATAGTATCGGAAGTTTAGAGTTTGGAAATCCTCGTTCATATTGAACTATTTTCACACGATCGGCGTTGGCAATATCTTTTTTGTTATAATAATCTTCAGCCTCGTACCATAAATTCATTAATACCTGCATGTATTCTTTAGCAATTGGATTTTCTTCTGTCCACCCAGAACGCATTTCACCGTACCCTCTAAATTCAAAATGCCATGTTCTTTCCGAATCTCGACTCAAAGCAAATAATCTTTCTCCTTCATCTTCGGATAGATTCTCATAGGATGGTTCGACATTAAACATTTCGTATTTGCCCATTCTAGTATGATTTGAGATTTTAGTATAATCAACGTTGGTGTCTCTGTCTTGATATTTATAAAAACGATGAATACAATACGGTTGATAATATTGGATCCAAAAAAACCTCATCACCTTGTCAAAATGTGGATATTTTAACATGCTTAAACGAATATTAGACATGTGTACATGAGTACCACAAGATACACGACCACTTATAGTTGTTTCGCATGGATACGTATGTTTAAAAATATCTTCGGTGTTTGATCCAATTTCTGTTTCAGGATCTAAAATATCTACTATGTAGTATGGTTCTGGTGTAACATATTCCACGGATCGTTTACCTTCTTCACACTTTATACTGGAATCCCTTGTTTCTTCATAGTAAAAATCAAGATCATGTTCGTCAGGATCTTGCACGCACGTCTCAATCTCAACACCACCAATTATATCTCTTTTGTAATCCCATGGTTTTGTTTTGGTAAAAAAATCATACTTTTTATAATCCGTACTAAACATACGAGTTACTACATCTTCGGCAGACATTTATTTATAATATAATACTTTATATACTAACATGCTTCAAATGATTCGTAAGGTGCTTCCAATCTTTTTGCAACAAA
>PBCE01000034.1 GCA_002716845.1 Flavobacteriaceae bacterium
CTTCTTCGCCCATTCGCATCAACAAATTGTCTTTGGTAATGCCGGCATTGTTGACCAGTATGTCTATTTTTTTAAAATCTTCAAGAACAGCGTCAACCAATGATTTAGCTGCTTTAAAATCGGCAGCGTTACTTTGGTAGGCTTTTGCTTTGACTCCGTGGGTAGTGAATTCTTTTACGAGTGCTTCGGCAGCCGCAGTGGAGCTGTTGTAAGTAAAAGCAACATCACAACCCTGTTGTGCAAAAGTGAGCGCTATGCCCCTTCCAATTCCCCGAGTAGCTCCAGTAACGATGGCTGTTTTATTTTCGAGTAGTTTGCTCATATGAATCTATGCTAAAACTTCAGCTACCTTTTGTCCAATTTTGGCTGGTGAATCAACAACGTGAATCCCACAAGACTTCATGATCTCTTTCTTGGCTTCTGCCGTGTCGTCTTTACCTCCCACTATTGCGCCAGCATGGCCCATAGTTCTTCCTTTTGGTGCTGTCTCTCCTGCGATAAACCCAATTACAGGTTTTTTATTGCCATTTTCTTTGATCCAATGTGCGGCATCAGATTCCAGCTGTCCGCCAATTTCTCCAATGATCACAATGGCCTCAGTTTCGGCATCGTTCATGAACAGCTCTACAGCATCTCGGGTTGTGGTGCCAATGATTGGATCTCCACCAATGCCAATGGCTGTAGTAACGCCCAAACCTTCTCTTACAACTTGGTCTGCAGCTTCGTAAGTCAATGTCCCGGACTTAGAGAC
This sequence comes from Flavobacteriaceae bacterium, assembly GCA_002716845.1. Lineage (GTDB taxonomy): Bacteria > Bacteroidota > Bacteroidia > Flavobacteriales > Flavobacteriaceae > UBA8316. The sequence goes on from PBCE01000034.1 coordinate 752, forward strand.
GATCCCCACTTTTCCTTTTTTAAAGACGAAGCCAGGCATTATTCCAACTTTGGTTTCCTCTGGGGTGATCACGCCAGGGCAATTGGGTCCTACCAGGGTGCATTTTCTGTTTTTGATATAGTCATAGACGCTGATCATATCGGCCACAGGAATGCCTTCTGTAATGGCAATGATGACCTTAATACCTGCATCGGCAGCTTCTTTAATGGCGTCGGCAGCAAAGGCTGGAGGAACAAAAATAATCGATGTGTCCGCTCCAGATTTATCCACTGCTTCCGCAACAGAGTTATAAACAGGCATGTTTAAATGGGTTTGCCCTCCTTTTCCAGGAGTAACACCTCCAACAACTTGCGTACCATATGAAATCATTTGTTCTGCATGAAAAGTTCCTTCACTGCCTGTGAATCCCTGTACAATTATTTTAGATGCTTTGTTGACTAATACACTCATATTATTTTATTGTATAAAGATATGATTAAATGGTAGGAATGTGATGTGTTATTCTTTGATTCTTTCTTGGTAACTTCCTTTAGCGGTGTCCACTTTAATTTTGTCTCCTTCGTTGATAAAAAGGGGAACATTTATTTTTGCGCCTGTTTCAACTGACGCAGGCTTTGTAGCATTGGTAGCGGTATTCCCCTTTACACCTGGTTCGGTATGGGTAACTTCAAGCACAACGCTGGCGGGCATATCTACAGATAAAGGAAGGCCGTCTTCTGTGTTGATAGAAATACTGACAATTTCTCCCTCTTTCATCAATCCAGGGTTATCAATCGAATTTATGTTGACGACAATTTGATTGTAATCATCCACATTCATAAAATTAAAATTCTCCCCTTCACTATAGAGGTATTGGTATTTATTGGTTTCTACCCGGATATTATCAATTTTATGGCCTGCTGAAAAGGTGTTGTCTATCACCTTACCCGTGGTTACACTTTTGAGCTTGGTTCTAACAAAAGCTGGTCCCTTGCCAGGTTTTACGTGAAGGAATTCCACAATTTTAAAAATATCATTGTTGTATTTAATACACAAACCCTTTCTGATGTCTGATGTAGATGCCATTTTTTAAAATTAGTTTTTTTGGAAATAACCTTTCATGATCCCCCTTTGCGAATTCCTGATGAATTGCAAGATTTCATCCCTTTCAGGAGAGGCCACCATTTCGGCTTCGATAATGTCAACGGCTTGTGTGTTGTTTAATTTTTTTTGATACAGGATTCTGTAGATGTTCTGAATCTCGGTGATCTTTTCTGAAGAAAACCCTCTTCTTCTGAGTCCCACAGAGTTGATTCCAACATAGGAAAGCGGCTCTCTTGCTGCCTTTACAAAGGGTGGGACATCTTTTCTAACCAGTGATCCACCAGCAACAAATGCGTGGTCACCAATGGTAGAAAATTGGTGAACTGCGACCAATCCTGCGAGAATAACATGATTCCCGATGCTGATGTGTCCTGCAAGTGTGCTGCTATTAGAAAAAATACAATTATCTCCGATAAAGCAATCGTGAGCGATATGGCAATAGGCCATAATTAGGCAGTTACTTCCGATTTTGGTCATCTGTCGATCGGAAGTGCCCCTGTTAATGGTCACACACTCCCGGATGGTGGTATTATCCGCAATTACAGCGAGGGTATCTTCTCCTTTAAACTTAAGGTCTTGCGGAACAGCGGCAATAACAGATCCTGGAAAAATACTACAGTTTTTGCCGATCCTTGCGCCTTCCATTATGGTTACATTGGATCCAATCCATGTGCCTTCGCCAATCTCTACGTTATTGTCTATAGAAGTAAACGGCTCAATAACGACATTTTTTGCCACTTTAGCTTCAGGATGGATGTATGCTAATGGTTGTTTCATTAGATTATTTACGTTTTACAATTTGCGCCATTAGCTCGCCTTCGGCCACTAACTTTCCGCTGGCAAAAGCAGAACCTTTCATATGACAAATTCCCCTTCTTATGGGTGAAATGAGCTCCAATTTAAATATGAGGGTGTCTCCTGGTGTTACTGGCCTTTTAAATTTCACATTGTCCATTTTCATAAAAAGGGTCAGGTAGTTTTCAGGATCAGGTACTGTATTCAATAACAATACTCCTCCTGCCTGCGCCATGGCTTCTATTTGGAGTACTCCGGGCATCACAGGTGCGCCGGGGAAATGACCTGGAAAAAACGGCTCATTCATGGTGACATTTTTAAGCCCTACAACATGATTTTTAGACAGCTCAAATATTTTGTCAACCAAGAGAAACGGAGGTCTGTGAGGCAACATTTTCATAATATCATCGACATTCATCAGGGGCTCAGAATTGATGTCAATCTTGGGAGCATTCTCACGCCGCTCCAACTTGATCAACTGAGAAAGTTTCCTGGTAAAGTCGGTGTTGACCTTATGCCCTGGTTTGTGGGCAAATACTTTACCGCGAATGGGAACTCCAACAAGGGCGATATCTCCCACTACATCCAGCAGTTTGTGTCGCGCAGCCTCGTTGGAAAAGTGCAAACTTAAGTTGTCGAGGATTCCATTGGGTTTTACCGAAATGTTATCTTTTCTAAAAGCTTCTTTTAGTCGATCCATATTGCTCTCCGACAAGGGCTTGTCTACATAGACAATGGCATTGTTTAAATCACCGCCTTTTATAAGGCCATTCTCGAGCAATGTTTCTAACTCGTGCAAAAAACTAAAAGTTCGTGAGGGGGCAATATTGTCTTTAAACTCAATGATGCTCTCCATAGATGCATTTTGTGTTCCCAAAACTTTAGTTTCAAAATCAACCATTGTGGTGACTTGGTATTCTTCGGAGGGGATTAGTGTGATTTCACTCCCCGTTTCATCGTCTTTAAAACATATCAGTTCAGTTACTATATATTCATCCCTGGGTTTATCCTGTACTTCTATTCCAGCAGATTCGATTGCTTCTACAAAAAACTTGGAAGATCCATCCATTATAGGAGATTCAGGAGCATCTAATTCAATATAACAATTGTCAATGCCCATACCTACCAAAGAAGCCAGTACGTGTTCTGTGGTTTGAATTGCGGTATCGCCAATTTTTAAGTTGGTTCCCCGATCGGTATTGTTTACATATTGGACATCTGCTGGAATTTCAACCGTAGGGGTAATATCTGTTCTGATAAAAACAAAACCAGTGTCCACTGGGGCAGGTTTAAAAGTTAATTTTACTTTCCTACCGGTATGGAGCCCTACTCCATTGAGCGCAACTTTATTTTTTAAGGTTTTTTGGTAGGATAATTTGGTTTTCATAGGTCAAGTTTCTTTTTGATTTGATCTATTTCTTTGACCAATTTGGGTAGGTTTTTGAAATGCACATAAGATTTATTGTATGCAGTATATGAAAAGGCAGGGGTTCCTAGGATAATACCATTGTTGTCGATATCACTGATGACCCCAGCTTGGCCGCCAATTTTAACATTGTCACCAATGGTGATGTGTCCACCGATTCCAACCTGTCCGCCAATCACACAGTTTTCGCCAACTTTGGTAGAACCTGCGATTCCTGTTTGGGCAGCAATGACCGTGTTTTTACCTATATAGACATTGTGTGCAATTTGTATTAAGTTATCTAGCTTTACTCCATCTTTTATGGTAGTGGTACCCAAGGTTGCACGATCAATGGTAGCATTGGCCCCTACATTGACGTTATCACCCAACAATACGTTTCCTGTTTGGGGAATTTTTTTATAAGCTCCATTTTCTTGAGGGGCAAATCCAAAGCCCTCTGAACCTATAACCGCCCCACTGTGGATTACGCAATTTTTACCTATTTGCGTGCCGTCTAAAATTTTAGCTCCCGAGAACAGTACAGTTCTGGATCCAATGGAGACATTGTTGCCAATATAAACTTGTGAAAATATCTTAACGTCATCTCCTATTATTGAACCCTCTTCTATAAGACTCATATGGCCTATAAAACAGTTTTCCCCCATTTCAACAGAAGGGTCAATAATCGCAGACTTTTCTATACCGACTTTATCGGTTTGAATTTTATTGTAATAATCCAAAAGTACAGAGAAGGAACCATAGGCATCTTGAACCCTGACCAAAGTGGTTGACAAATCGTTTTCAGCCACAAAATCATGATTTACAATAGTTACAGAGGCTTCTGTCTTGTATATAAAAGGGGTGTACTTGGGATTTGACAAAAAGGTAAGCGAGCCTTCCTTGGCTTCTTCAATTTTTGAAAGCTGAAAAATCTCCACGTCAGGGTCTCCCTCTACGGTGCCCTCCAATTGTGTGGCTATTTGCTGGGCTGTAAATTTCATTGTTACAAAAATATAAATTTATAATTACATTAAGTGCTTCACTTTTGGAAAGCATAAAAAATACTTCTGCTGAAGTCGAGAAAGTTCTTCCGAATTAAAAAAAGGATCCACCTCTTGTATTCTCATTAATTTCCCCTTTTTGTTGAGAATAAAAATTTCCTTGTCAATGGTGGGGACAAACGTTTGATTTGATATTTCTCCGGTAAATACAAAATAATCAAAAGCTTCCTGAGGAAATCCATTGCCCGAAAGCCGAGCGTATTTCCGCTCCAATGTTTTTGGTAAAAAAGGATCGTTTTGCACTTTTATTTTTAGTAGATTTCTATTAATAAGCATCCCAGATAGCTTGGCCAAAACTCGGTCTTCCTCTTTCTGCCAACCTTTTAAACCCTGAATGATATCAGCATCATCTAATTGGAGAAACGTTTCGAGCTGTTCATCAGTGAAAGGCATATCTAATTTTGACTGTGCCAAGAAATGATCCAGCGGTTTGGATAATTGTGGCGGGGGACCTTTTTGGCAGCAATAACGAATTCTCTTAAGTATTTTTGAAAGCAACAGCTCTGCGGTCAGACTGGTTTTATGAAGATAAACTTGCCAATACATCAATCTTCTGGCCATCAAAAACTTTTCTATAGAATAGAGGCTTTTTTCTTCAAAAGCCAATTGATCGTCCACCACCACCATCATTTCTATGATTCTGTTGCTGTTGATATTGCCCTCGTTGGCACCCGAAAAAAAACTGTCGCGTTTTAGATAATCCATGCGGTCCAAGTCAATTTGCCCTACTATAAGCTGGTGCATGAATTTTCGGTGATACTGATTGGTAAAAATGGCGATGGCGAGGTTCAATCCCCCTGAGAATGTTTCATTCAATTTCCGCATCACTTTTAAAGAGATTTCCTCGTGCATCACTTGTGTGGTAAGCAGCGCCTCGGTGGTATGGGAAAAAGGGCCGTGACCAATGTCGTGCAATAATATGGCCAACTGCATGGCCTCGTATTCCTCCTCACTGATTTTAGTCCCTTTGTTGGTCAATACCCTGATCACCTCTTGCATGAGATGCATCGCACCCAAGGCGTGTTCAAAACGAGTATGTCGGGCTCCGGGATAGACGTAATTGGAGAATCCCATTTGTGAAATGCGCCGCAATCGCTGAAACCAATGATGTGAGATGACCTCAAATATTAAAGGAGAGCGAATGCTAATAAATCCGTAAATTGGATCATTTATAAGGGTTACCTTTTTTGTTTTCAAAATTGTTAATCTAGGTGTAAAGATATATAATATGAGTCCAATTAAAATTCTGTGGGTTGACGACGAAATAGCCTTACTGAAGCCGCATTTTTTATTTTTAGAAGGCAAAGGCTATCAGATCACCCCCTGCAACAACGGACAGGATGCCTTATTGATGATCGATGATCAAATATTTGATGTTGTCTTGTTGGATGAAAACATGCCCGGCCTAGGCGGTCTGGAAACACTGAATGAAATAAAATTGCGTTCCCCGGACCTTCCTGTTATCATGATTACCAAAAACGAAGAGGAACACATTATGGAGGAGGCCATTGGTGCTAAAATTTCAGATTACTTGATCAAACCGGTCAATCCCAATCAAATTCTTTTGGCCCTTAAAAAGTTATTCCAACATAAAAACTTGATTGCAGAAAAAACCATTGTCAATTATCAACAGGCTTTTCAGCGCATCTCTTTGTCATTGAGTGAGTTGGAAACCCACGAGGACTGGACTGAATTTTACATCAATATGCTCTATTGGGAGATGGAGCTAGAGGAATTGGAGGACTTGGCCATGCTGGAAATATTTCAAGACCAAATGAAGGAGGCCAATCGGCTTTTTTCCAAGTTTATTGAGAATCATTATTCTTCATGGATAAAGGACAACTCTGGACCGCTGATGTCCCATCGGTTGCTTAAAGAAAAAGTTTTTCCCTTGCTGAAGCTTGAAGACCAAAAGACCACATTGATGTTGGTCATAGACAACTTGCGCTACGACCAGTGGAAGGTAATTGCTCCGATCATAGAATATTATTATCAAAAAGAGGAAGAAATTGCTTACTACAGTATTCTTCCTACTACTACCCACTACGCCCGCAATGCTATTTTTTCGGGTATGATGCCTTCAGAAATGCAAAAAAAATACCCGGAGTGGTGGGTCAATGAAAACGAAGAAGGGGGTAAAAATCTCAATGAAGCTGAGTTTCTAAGAGCACATATGCAGCGTAAAAATATTAATTCCTCTTTAAATTATTCAAAAATTACCCGTTTAAAAGCTGGGAAGGAACTCAGCCAATCGCTCCACAACTACCAAAATGAGGGGTTGGTGGTGGTGGTTTACAATTTTGTGGACATGATCTCACATGCCAAAACAGAAATGGAAATGATAAAAGAGCTCGCTCCCGACAACAAAGCGTTTAGATCACTGACCCTCTCCTGGTTTAAAAACTCTCCCTTGTTGGAAATCATTCAACAAGCCCAAAAAATAGGGTTCAATCTGGTTGTGACCACAGACCACGGCACCATCAACGTGGACCAAGCCATAGAAGTGAAAGGAACTCGTGATTTGAGCTCTAACCTGAGGTATAAAACTGGCGCCAGTCTCAGTTACGATCAGAAATCGGTGATGGAGGTAACAGCACCAGAAGAAATGCAACTGCCAGGACCCAACTTAAACAGTAAGTTTATTTTTGCAAGAGGACAACAGTATTTTGTATATCAAAACCATTTCAACCATTATGCCAATTACTACCGAAATTCCTTTCAGCACGGGGGCATATCTATGGAAGAAATGATCATTCCATTTGTTGTAATGCGTCCGAGATAGTTTTAAATTTGCACCATGGAATTTCGATATTACTTGGATCAAATCAACGAGGCAGTAGCCTTTGTTGAAAATAATACAGCGCACTCCATCATTTGTTTTAACGGGCCCATGGGATCAGGGAAAACCACCCTTATTTCAAGTCTGTGTAAAAAATGGAAAGTTACAGATCCTGTATCCAGCCCAACTTTTTCTTTGGTAAACCAATATGAAAGTTCATCCAAAGGGAGTATTTTTCACTTTGATTTTTATCGCCTCAACCACCCAGATGAAGCTTTGGATTTTGGGGTAAATGAATATTTAGACAATCCCAATCCTTGTTTGATAGAATGGGGAGAAAGAATAGAAACACTATTGCCGATTGCTCACAGCAGCGTTGATCTAAAGATCAATGACGATCAATCCAGAACCCTTAAAATTATAAACAGATGAAATTACTTTACCGTCTTGGTTATTATTTGGTGGGCTTTTCTATAGGTTTGATTTTTTTGGCCATTATTTTTAAGGGCAAAAAGACAAGCTGCAACTACGGTCCAAATGATAGGGTGATCAATAATATTTCCAAAAAGACTTGGAAGCAGAACCCAATGATCACAACAGCATTTGATTCCATTGCATTTCAGAAATTTTTAGATAAGTCTCGTGTAGATTTTAGTAAAAGTGATACCCAAAAAGAAGATTGTAAAATCTACTTTCTCAATGGCTATTGGTTGGAAAAGTCTATAGCTGTCCAAGTAGAAAACTGTGACAAAAGTGTATTTTTGCTACAATTGATTTATCATACTCATTAAAATAAATCCGTTCCCATTTCAATCTAATGTTTTACTTTTGCAGCATGAACAGTGATGCATCTTCCATCTCAGGCTCTGGATATGAGGTTGTTTTTTCCAAAAACGCCTATCAGTCACTGCTGGCCCATTTGGCTTCTACTTCTTATTCCTCCATATTTTTTTTAGTAGACAATAATACCAAAAAACATTGTCTCCCTCTTTTTTTGGAGCATTTTCCAGATTTAGAGGACGCCCCTGTCCTTTGTATGGAAGCTGGAGAAGAGCACAAGCAACTTGGCAGCTGTGAAAAAATTTGGCAACAACTTTCAGAACTGGGTGCCGATCGTAAAAGTCTGTTGATCAATGTAGGGGGCGGGGTGGTCACTGATCTGGGAGGATTTGTCGCTGCCGCTTTTAAAAGGGGGATCGACTTTGTAAATGTACCCACAAGTCTCTTGTCCATGGTGGATGCCTCTGTTGGAGGAAAAACAGGGGTTGATTTCAACGGGCTGAAGAATCAAATTGGTTTCATCACCCACCCAAAATTAGTGCTCATCGATACCCAATACCTCAATACCTTACCCGCTGAGGAATACAGAAGTGGGTATGCTGAAATGCTAAAACACGGGATCATCCAAGATCCTGATTACTTCAGCCAGCTTTCAGAATTCAGACCGTTGGACCAGTATACCATAGTTGACTATATACACCATTCTGTCGCAATAAAAAACAAGGTGGTTCATGAGGATCTCTACGAATCCAACCTCAGGAAAATATTGAATTATGGCCATACCTTAGGGCATGCCATCGAAACATATTGCCTGACCCAACCCCAAAAAGAAAACCTGCTCCATGGCGAAGCCATTGCTGTAGGAATGGTAATGGAGGCCTATCTTGCTTACCAGCATTGTGGGTTAGCAATCGATTCAGCACAAGAGATCAGAAGGGTGTTCCTGGGTATTTTTCCAAAGGTAAATTTCACTAAATCGGACAGAGAAGTAATCTTGGCATTGTTGAAATACGACAAAAAAAACAGCCACGGGAAGACCAAATTTGTTCTGCTGCACGAGATTGGACAGCCTGCCATTGATATTGAGGTCAGCGCAGAGAATTTAAATGCGGCTTTTGATTTTTATCAGGGCGCTTAGGCAGAGTTTCTACTGGCATTTATATTACCAAACAACGAGCGGGTCACCATTTTCTGATACAAAGCTATGGTTGCATCGGTAGCATCATCTGGATTAATTCCACCAAGTATGTGCATTAAAGCAGATTGCTGAATAGTCAGCAAAGGTTGTACGATTTCTTCACGAATTTTGATCGATGCTTTTCCTGCCAGTTCATTCTCCATAAGAGCCTCAAAACCAGTGAGTTTTAGAATCATCTCACGCGCGAGTAAATTTTCATTGTAAATTAATTTCCAGAAATCTCCAAATCGCTTGTCGTTTTCAATATAAGATGTCAATGGAAAGAAAGACTTTGTCAAACTCATCATACTATTGGCAATCAGTGTTCTAAAAAAAGAAGACTGATTGTAGAGTTGAATGACTTTATCGAACTGCATATTGTCTTCAAAAGCCTTTAATGCTGTTCCTACCCCATAAAAACCAGGTACGTTTTGTTTTGATTGACTCCAACTTCCTACAAATGGAATGGCTCTGAGGTCAGAAAATTCGAGTTTTTTGGAAGCCCCTCTCTTAGAAGGCCTACTTCCAATATTTGCTTTGGCGTAATATTTCAAAGTGGTCATCTCCTCAAGATAGGGCATAAATTCTGGACGGGCCTTAAAATCTTGATAGGCCTTATGACTATTTTGAGCCAGCTGATTCATTGTTTTTCTGTCCTCCTCGGACAGTACATTGCGTTCAGAGTTAAAAACCTGATTCTGAATGCCCGAACTCAGAAGTTGTTCTAAGTTATACTGACAAGAATCGTTGGTTCCAAAATTCGAACTAATAGTTTGCCCTTGAATGGTTAGTTGTATGTCGTCTGCTTGAATATTTTTTCCCATTGAGGCATAAAACTCGTGGGTATTCCCTCCGCCTCGAGCAGGAGGACCTCCCCTTCCATCAAAAAAGGCAATACTGATCCCGTACAGCTTTGATAAGCGGGTCAGGTCCTCTTTGGCTTTATAAATACTCCAATTAGCCATAAAGTAGCCACCATCCTTGGTTCCGTCCGAGAAACCGAGCATCACTGTCTGTTTGTCTCCCCTTTTACTCAAATGCTTTCTGTACACCCCGTTCTCGTAAAGGGTTTTCATTATTTTTTCACATACTTCGAGATCGGGTATGGTTTCAAACAGCGGAATAATATCAACCTTGGGTGCTTCCCAGTTGCTAATTTTATGCATGGCATATAATTCCAAAATATTGTCTATACTTTGGCAATTACTAATGATATAACGATTACAACCCCGCTCCCCATTTTTTTCTTGAATCGTCTTCATCGCCCTGATGCTGTCAAGAGTCTCCCTCGTTATCAGGGTGTCAAATAGATCGGCAGGTACATCGCCAGTAAGCGATGTTAAAACCTTGTGGCGTTCGGACGACTCCAATTGATTGAAGTTCTTGGGTAAGCCCTTAACGTAATCGCTGATCTTGGGATGTGAGAAAATTTCATCAAACACTTGTTTGTGTACCCTTGAATCCTGACGGATGTCCAAACTGGCAAAGTGAAATCCGAATATTTTTACTTTGTGCTTTAAATCTAATATCATCGACTCATAGAGTCCATCAGATTGATTGACAATGATCTCATGGATTTCATCTAATGCTTTTTCAAAGAAGCCCATATTAAAATGCTGAGGTTTATTTTTAGAAAAAAGGGAATCGTAGAGGTCTTTTTCCAAATCATCCAAGCGTTCCTCCAACCCATTGAAAGTGAGCTTTCGCTTGAGTTTTCTTACTTCTCTAAAATAATTTCTTAGAATGGAAAATTTAAGTCTTTCTGCAGTTTTAAGGGTGATCTCTGGTGTCACATAAGGATTACCGTCGCGGTCACCTCCAGGCCAAAAACCAAAATCAAAAATAGAATTGTCCAATTCGCCTTTATCAAAAACTTGTCTTTTGATGTAAGTATAGATGGTGCTTGCAGAAGGATAAAAAACATTTTCTAAATACCAGATAAGGCTGATGGCCTCATCAAATGGAGTGGGTTTTGTTTTGTTGTAAAACTTTGTTTTTCCCAGTTGGGTGAGCAAAAGTTTAACTTTTTCGAGCTGCCCTTTATCGATCGCCTTAGAGAGATCGTTAATGATCCCCAAAACACTTCCGGGATAAAATTGGGTGGGATGGGCAGTGAGTACAATCCTGACTTTGAACCTATTGAGATAGTCTTTGAGCTCATCAATTTTTTGATTATTTGACACATCTTCTTTTATGTGTCGAAGGGTCCCCCTACCGTGCATGTTGTTGACATAACCAAAAGCGGCGTCCTCAATGGCGTCAAATAACACCACTTGTCGCTCGATGTACTGTATAAATCTGAAAAGAAGATCTATTTGCTCTTTTTCATCGTAGTCAGGCAAATACTTACTGAAAAAGGAAGAGGTGATTTCTTTGGGGTGTAATTTTTCATCATACCCATTTTTACAATGGTCAGTGAAAAGCGGTAGTAAAACAGAGGTGTTGCGGATGGAATCAAATGGAAGAGTGAGAAAAAGACTATTATAAATTTGAAATTTTGAGCGAACACTTTCGTTAAATCTCTCGACTTTTGGTTTTCTAGCCATTAGGTTATAAATGATTTAATCCAATTTATAATTCATTAAAAATTCTGTGCATTAATCTTTTTTTGTCATTAATACTCTCTTCCAATGAAATCATGGTCTCTGTCCGTGAAACACCATCGATGTCGTCAATCATAAAAATGATTTCCTTGGCGTGTTTGGTGTCATGAGCCCGAACCTTGCAAAATATATTAAACTTTCCTGTTGTAATGTGGGCAACAGTTACAAAAGGAATTTCATTTAAACTTTTAATGACCTCTCCTATAATTTTTGTTTTCTCCAAGAAAATCCCAATGTAGGCGATAAAGGAATATCCTAATTTTACATAATCCAAGTTAAGTGAAGAACCTTTAATTATTCCAGCTTCTTCCATCTTTTTAACCCTTACGTGTACAGTTCCTGCGGAGATAAACAATCTCTTAGAAATGTCTGTAAAAGGGACCCTAGTGTTGTCGATTAGAATATCCAAAATTTGATGATCTACTTCATCTAATTTTACTTTATTCATAATTATTAGTTTTTAGCTAAAATAACGAAAAAAATTTAATTATATTCAAAAAAAAACTATCTCTATTAATTTTTTAGTATTTAAATCGACTTTTTTAGAAGATATTAATACTTTTGCCAGGGCTGAATTTTATTGAATTCTTGTTCATTACTTCGTGTACTCTGACAGTTTTATGGGCTAATAAATTGATTTTTTCAGCAAAAGCGAAACAGGTTGGTGTAAAACCCACCGATTTCTCCTTCATCGCTTCTTGGTAGATAACTGCTAGTTCTTGATTTTTAAAAATTCCCGCATCGGTTTCAATTGTAACATTTTTGATGATAAGATCCACATAATCTTCCTCATTCTCAGGAATTGCCTGGTAGTCCTCTACCGAACTTTCCAAATACTTTTCGGAAGAAATACCAATTAGACTCGACATTAACGCTTTAAAAACCATCTCTTTGGTGAAATTCCGGTCGTAATCCATACCATAGTGGCCAGCTTCAAATAAAACGGTGGGAACCCCGTGAGCAGTAAAACTATCTCCCACGCAATTGGGGTTAAAAGTATCGTCATAACGGCCCATCTGATTGGGAAGATCAGACTGGAGTGCCCCTGCAACACTACTAATAAGTTTCATGGCCTTAGTCCTTGCGGGGGTTACGGTCAGTGCTTTGTCGGCAGCAGGAGATAAAAATGATAAGGTTGCAGGTTTACCTTTTTTTCCTGCAGAAAATATACTGCGTTGACCGTGTAGATTAAAACAAAAATCGGGGGTAAAGGCATCAAAAACCTTTTTCAGTGCAATGCTCTCGGGCTGAGAGAGTGCAATGGCATCTCGGTTAAGATCGATATCGTTGCCGTTTAAACGGGTATAAGCTGAGGCTCCATCCGGGTTTAGTTGAGGTATCACCATCAAACTAAGGTTTTCTAATAGACTATTTCCATCGGATGAATGCAAGTGCTTGATTAAGTCAAAAAGAGCCCTGGTTGTGGTAGATTCATTTCCATGCATCTGAGACCAGATAAGTACTTTGATAGGCCCATTTCCAATGCGATGCGCTGTAATGGGTTGTTTTAGCACAGATTGTCCGATAACCGATGTCTGTAATTGAAAGGAAAGCTTATTAAGTATAAACCCCCACTTTTCGGGTGACAGGTAACGCTCTTTAGATATCATATAAAAAATAAATTACAAATGTAAACAAGAGAAAGTTTACAACAATAAACATTAATTGTTTACATGGTTATACATTATACCTTCATTTTCGGTTAATGTTGTAAACAATTGCAGACTTTTTAATAACAAAATTATATAAAATACTAAAATTCAGTATTTTAAATTGAAAAATTAAATTTATACTACAAGAAAAATAAAAAGTATTTCAACTTGTAAAGCCTTATATTTTTTTATAATTTAGAGTTGATTTATAATTGTTTACAATGTTAAACACAAATAAAATTATCGATAGAATTGAGCTGATCAGGTCGAATCATCAGTTATCGGCCAGTGCTTTTGCTAATAGAATAGGTGTACAGCGTTCGGCCATGTCACACATACTTTCTGGCAGGAACAAACCTAGTTTAGAATTTCTGATAAAAGTTTACGATGCTTTTGAGGACATCGATCTTCAGTGGCTACTTTTGGGGACCTCTCCCTCCCTGACGAAAAGCGAAGCTCCACATGCTAGTCTTGAAGAAGACAGCTCTGGTGAAAACACAAGGTTACTAGCTCCTGTGCATCTCGAACTGGGAGTAAAAGTAAAAGCTCAGCCGGAGAAGGACAATAATGAGGATCGATTGAAGGCTACTCCAAAAGAAATCCTGTACCTTTACTTGGATGGAAGTTTTGAGATATACAAGCCTAAGTAAATGTCTTTTGTCCTTTTTTTTATTGGTATCACTCTGCCTTTTTTCTTGTTATTCTGTCGAACGGGATTGTAAAAAATTTCATACCGGCTCCTTTTCTTTTATCACCGTAATAAATGGAGAAATAAAAACTTCCTACTTTAAGCGAACCGAAGCTTTAGAAATAGAAACCTATGAGGGGAAAATTGATTCCGCCCAAATACGTTGGGTAAACGACTGTGAATGCATTCTGACCAAAATTAACCCCGTTTCCAACCAAGACAAGCGTCCTGTTCAAATAAAAATCCTGTCTACGGAAGGTAATTCCTATACTTTTGAGTATTCCATGGTGGGCAAAAGTGACAACAAAAATCGGGGAACAATCAAGAAAATCGATTAGACTGTTACGGGTGCAAAAACAGCTGCTGACCAAGGTTATTCGTACCAACATTATTTTTTTAAAAGTGTTGTTGAAAAAGGAATGTAAAAACAGGTGGCTATAAATTTAATTTGATTTGTGACTCACCCGTCCCTCCCAACTCCTCTTGGTCATTTACTTCAATTTCCTCTAATGCTTTTTCCTCCATTTCATATGGCAGTAAAGCTCTTAAGACAATATTTTTAATTTTCTGAGTGGTCAACTGATTACCGAGGGCTTTAAACCCTTTAACAGCAATAAATTCCTCTACATTGATTTCCATAGGGACCAAAGGATCTCTGTCTCTTGGCTTTACAAAGTTAATGGTGATAACAGGTCGCCAATCAGTATTTACAAATATCAATTCACCCTCAGCCTTGACGAATCGGTCTTCCTTTGTTGTACTTTCAATAAGAAATCTTTTGATAAAATACCTTTCTTTTTCTTTGTCAAAATATACTGCAGTTATGGGTTTTTGAGGAATCCATTTTTCAATGCGAATCATTTTTTCTTCAAAGTGAAGCGATAGCTCAGGGGTGACCACTTTTGCGTCCCCATCTTTGTTGATCAACAAAATTTTATCCTCTCCTTTAAAAGCGCCCAGCAAAGTACCTCTATCGTCGGTATTGAGCCTTTTTATGGTATCATCAAACCAAATGTTTCTGGGTTTTAGAGTAGAAACGCCCTTTTCTTTTAGTTCAACCCGAAGGACATTGTATTTCGTTATGGTATTCCCTCGTACTGCTCGCCCTTTGATCTGTAGATCGGCGAAGTCTAAATCCCATTTTAGTTTTTTTATTTTTCCTGTATTCCTCAGTAAGATGGACACAATCTCTGCTTCTCCGTTGGGGTTGGCCGTAAAATAAAGAACAGAAGAATTGGCGGCACCTTGTGTGAGGTCGTATTCCTTATCACGGGTGATCCCCTTTACTGCAAACCTTTTGATAAAAGAACTTCCTTTTTTACCGTCGCGGTAAATCATGTTATAAATGGTCCGGGTATCGTTCTTTTTGAATATACCGGCGTGAATGATGTCTTTACCGACAAAAACCTTGCTGTCTACCCTAACGACCTGCATCTTTCCTTCTTGTGTAAAAACAATAACATCGTCAATATCGGCACAATCACAGATGTACTCCTCCCGTTTTAAAGAGGTCCCAATAAAGCCCTCTGTCCGGTTGATGAATAGTTTTTGGTTCCTTACAACTACTTTCTTTGCATCGACATCGTCGAAAATTCTAATCTCAGATTTTCGTTCTTTGCCCTTTCCATAGGCCTTAATAAGGTGATCAAAATACTTAATAGCATAATCGATGAGGTGGTTAAGGTTATTTTTTACTTCTGCAATATCTCCTTCTAATGCCTCTATTTTTTGCTGGGCCTTGTCTATATCAAATTTGGAGATACGCTTAATTCTGATTTCTGTAAGACGGACCAGATCCTCCTCCACTACTTCCCGTTTGAGTTTGGTCAGATGTGGTTCCAATCCTTTTTGAATGGCCTGAAGCACACCTTCCCAAGTAGATTCCTCTTCGATATCTCTATAAATTCTATTTTCAATAAAAATTCGTTCCAAAGAGGCGAAATGCCACTGGTTTTCCAACTCTTGTAATTGGATCTCCAATTCTTTTCGCAACAGCACTACCGTATGGTCAGTAGAAAGCCTCAGCATTTCGCTCACCCCAATAAAATGGGGTTTATTATCGATGATCACACAGCCCAACGGGGATATAGAACTCTCGCAGTCGGTGAAAGCATAAAGAGCGTCTATGGTCTTATCGGGGGAGATACCTGCAGGCAGGTGAACCCGTATTTCCACCTGAGCGGCGGTGTTGTCTTCAATTTTTTTAATCTTTATTTTGCCCCTTTCATTGGCCTTAAGGATATTCTCAATCAAAGCTGTAGTAGTGGTACCATAAGGAATCTCATGAATGACTAAGGTGTTTTTATCCAATTGATCAATCTTGGCCCTAACCCTTACTTTTCCACCACGGTGCCCTTCGTTATAGTTCTGAACGTCAATGATCCCTCCCGTCTGAAAGTCGGGATAAAGGGTAAACTTTTTTCCTTTTAGGTGTTGAATACTCGCTTTGAGTAACTCGATAAAGTTGTGGGGTAAAATTTTGGTTGATAAACCAACAGCGATTCCCTCTGCTCCTTGTGCCAACAGCAGTGGAAATTTTACTGGGAGGTGAACTGGCTCTTTTTTTCTACCGTCATAGGACAATTGCCAATCGGTGACCTTTGGGCTGAAGACCACCTCCAGCGCAAATTTAGAAAGTCGTGCTTCGATATATCGGGAGGCGGCGGCCCGGTCGCCCGTAAGTATATTTCCCCAGTTCCCTTGGGTGTCGATCAACAGTTCCTTTTGACCGATTTGAACCATGGCATCAGCGATACTGGCATCTCCATGGGGGTGGTACTGCATGGTATGCCCTACTATGTTGGCTACTTTGTTGTAACGGCCATCGTCCAAATCTTTCATCGAATGGAGGATCCTGCGTTGTACAGGTTTGAGTCCGTCGTATATGGCAGGAACAGCCCGTTCCAAGATTACATAGGAGGCATAGTCCAGAAACCAGTCTTTGTACATGCCAGTCACCTTGACTAAGGTGTCTCCTTGGTCGGGATGTTTGGGTATGTGGTCGTTTTCTAATTCCTCCATCTATTCCACTATTTCTTCTGCTACATCCAACTCCACCTTTAGATTGTCGATGATAAACCTCTGACGATCTTGGGTGTTTTTTCCCATATAAAATTGCAGTAGATCCTCAGTAGTAGTGGCTTTGTCCAACATAACGGGATCCAGCCGAATATCCTCGCCAATAAAGAACTTAAACTCATCAGGAGAGATTTCCCCCAATCCTTTAAAACGGGTGATCTCGGGTTTACCAGCCAATTTTGTAATGGCGTTTTGCTTTTCTTGTTCGCTGTAGCAATAAAATGTTTGTTTTTTATCCCTTACCCTAAACAGCGGTGTCTGCAGAATATATAAATGGCCCTCTTTGATCAGCTCTGGGAAAAACTGCAGGAAAAAAGTAATCAACAGCAATCGTATGTGCATGCCGTCAACATCTGCATCGGTGGCAATCACAATATTGTTGTAACGCAAATCCTCCATGCTGTCTTCAATATTTAAGGCAGCTTGTAGCAGGTTGAATTCTTCGTTTTCGTAAACGATTTTCTTGGTCATACCATAGGTGTTCAAAGGCTTTCCCCTCAAACTAAAAACGGCTTGGGTATCGACGTCACGGGACTTGGTAATGGAACCGCTGGCAGAATCCCCCTCGGTAATAAAAATCGTAGATTCTAAACGCCTGTCTTTTTTTAGGTCACCGAGATGTACCCTGCAGTCCCTTAGTTTTTTGTTGTGCAAACTTGCTTTTTTGGCGCGTTCACGTGCCAATTTACGGATCCCAGAAAGCTCTTTTCGTTCTTTTTCTGCTTGCAGGATTTTCTTTCGGATGGCCTCAGCAGTCTCTGTATTTTTATGAAGAAAATTATCCAACTGGGTACCGAGAAAATCATTGATGTAGGCCCGCACAGAGGGCATTTGACCTCCCATTTCTGTGGAGCCCAACTTGGTTTTGGTCTGGGACTCAAAAACAGGCTCCATCACCTTGATGCTGATGGCAGAGATAATGGATTTGCGAATGTCAGAAGCATCAAAGCTTTTTCCAAAGTGTTCTCTTATAGTTTTTACAAAAGCTTCTCTGAAAGCCGCCTGATGTGTTCCCCCCTGGGTGGTGTTTTGCCCATTGACAAAGGAATGGTATTCTTCACTATACTGAGATCTGCTGTGGGTTATCGCAATTTCGATGTCCTCTCCTCTCAAGTGAACGATGGGGTACAGCAAATCAGTGGCATTTGTTTGATCCTCCAAAAGATCTCGCAATCCATTTTCAGAATAGAATTTAACCCCATTCAGTTCTATGGTAAGCCCCGGGTTGAGGTAAACGTAGTTTTTGAGCATGCGTTCTACATACTCTAATCGGTATTTATAATTTTTAAAGATCGTTGAATCGGGCTCGAATATCACCCGAGTTCCTCTGCGTTTGGAACTGGAACCTATGGGTTCCTCAGTAATGAGGTTACCAAACTCGAAAACCGCAGCTGTCCCTTGGTTATCACGAACAGACTCAACCCTAAACATAGAAGACAGCGCATTCACCGCTTTGGTCCCTACTCCATTGAGCCCTACAGACTTTTTAAAAGCTCTGGAATCGTATTTACCACCCGTATTCATTTTGGAAACCACGTCTACCACCTTTCCCAGTGGTATCCCCCGTCCAAAATCACGAACACTGACTTTACTGTCTTTGATAACAATCTCAATGGTTTTCCCTGCGCCCATGACAAACTCATCGATACAGTTGTCCAAAACCTCCTTGAGCAGAATGTAAATACCGTCATCTGGGGAGGAACCGTCGCCGAGCTTACCAATATACATTCCAGGCCGCATACGGATATGCTCCTTCCAGTCGAGGGAGCGTATGTTCTCTTCGGTATATTGGATCGGTTTGGCCATAAAGTCTACGCTAAATTAAAATTTGAGGATTAATTTAAGGGTTCAATGCCTTCAAAGAAATTAACAAAATTAAAACTTTGATTGTTGAGAAGTTTTAAATACTGTCGCTGTTTACAAGGCTTTTGAAGAAATATTTTATAGATTGCCCAAAAAAAATGAAATCATTATATCTCACCCTATTTGTCAGTTTTTTAGTATCCTTGCCCATGAAAGCACAAGCGTAATCAACACCTATTGAAGGTAAATTTGTCCACATGGTCTTCTTTTGGCTCAAAAACCCTGAAAGTAATACCGACCAGGAATCTTTTAAAAAAGCTCTAAACCAATTTATGGAGACCAATCCTCAGGTGATCAGTACCCATATTGGGCAACCAGCTACAACAAACCGCCCAGTGATTGACAACTCTTACACCTATAGCTTGGTGGTTAGCTTTCCAGATTTGGCCACCCAAAACGCCTACCAGGTTGACCCTACTCATCTTTTGTTTGTTGAACAAGCCCAAGCCCTATGGGATAAGGTGGTCGTTTACGATTCTATTTCAGAGTAAGATTTTAACGTAAAATAGGCATTGTCGAACATTTGGGTTATTTCATCTCAGACGAACCCGAGAAGGCTATTATAGTGATCGCAATCCAGTAAGTGCTTAAAATCAATACTCCTGAATAGGCAAAAGGAATGTAAAATTTATCCAGAGCGAGTATTGCATCAGAAAGTAAAAACAAAACTAGGGCCCAACCGATATGTCGCAAAGAAATGTTTTAATTATTTCTTTGCAAAGCAACCCATCTTCAACTTTTCATCAAAATTTCACCTATGTAAAAAAGAACGGGGATAAATAGTGCTCCTAAATTATCATAACAAAGGAAAATAATAGCTACCGAAAATCCGATCAGAAGAACACCTGCTACAAATGGCCATTTAAATCCATGCTGTCTGACAAAAGCATATAATAAACAAAGATGCCCCATTAAAAAAGAACTGAGTCTGAAAAGAAAAAAAGAGTCAAAAAGCTAAAGACTGTAACTAATCAGGAAGTATAACAAACCCCAACACATCATTCTTAAGTAGTTTTCAGTCAAACGTTAGGAAAACGGGAGGGAAGCCTGAGAATCAATAGCGTCGTTAGGGGTTTTGTGTCGTAAAATCTAATAGAAAAATTCGAAAAATCAAAAATAATTACCAGTAGACCTGAGACGAAGGCAAGCTTTAGCTGTGTATTGGGGCACATATATTATTTTGATTTTAAACATTAAATCTAAAATGCATCACATCTCCGTCCTTTACGATATACTCTTTTCCTTCCACCCTTATTTTACCGGCTTCTTTGACCTTGCGTTCACTCTCAAAAGTTACATAATCCGAATAAAAGATAACCTCTGCACGAATAAAACCTTTTTCAAAATCGGTATGGATTACCCCAGCTGCCTGAGGAGCAGACGCCCCTTGAGGAATTGTCCACGCCCGGACTTCTTTTTCTCCTGCGGTGAAATAGGTATGTAAGGTCAATAGGTTATAAGCGGCTCGAATCAATTTTGCTGATCCCGGCTCAGAAAGCCCCAGGTCCTCTAAAAACAATTGTCTTTCTTCGTAGGAGTCCAATTCGTTGATGTCAGCTTCAATACTCACCGCCAATACCAAGACTTCAGCATTTTCTTTTGCCACGACAGCTTTTACCTGCTCTACATATTGATTACCCGCTACAGCGGCATCCTCACTTACATTACAGATGTACAAAACAGGTTTGTCTGTTATTAGTTGTAGGGAATTTACATGGGACAGCCGGTCGTTTTCACTGAGGTCAATGGACCTAATATTTTGAGCGCTCTCCAATGCCGATATTATTTTTTCCAGCACCTCCAATTCCTTTAGGGCTTCTTTATTTCCAGTTTTGGCAGCACGGTTGATTTTTTCCAGGCGTTTTTCCGCTGTTTCCAAGTCTTTTAACTGAAGTTCCATGTCAATGGTCTCCTTATCGCGTAGGGGGTCAATAGCACCATCAACATGAATAATATTGTCGTCATCAAAACATCTTAACACATGTAATATGGCGTCGGTCTCACGGATATTGCTTAGAAACTGATTGCCTAGCCCCTCCCCTTTGCTGGCGCCTTTTACCAGTCCTGCGATATCAACAATTTCAACTGTGGCGGGAATTACCTTTTCAGGTTTTACCAAATCAGCCAATCTGTCCAGCCTTGGGTCGGGCACATTGACCACCCCTACATTGGGTTCTATGGTGCAAAAAGGAAAATTAGCGCTTTGCGCTTTTGCATTAGAGAGACAATTAAATAAAGTGGATTTGCCCACATTGGGCAAGCCTACAATTCCTGCTTTCATAAAAATAAGGTTAGTCGTTGTGCATAAAGCGTTGTTTCCCCAACAGCACTTCTTCAGATTCTAAATTGTCTTCATCGGGTACACAACAGTCTACCGGACATACTGCAGCACATTGAGGTTCGTTGTGAAACCCCTTGCACTCGGTGCATTTGTCAGGAACTATGTAATAAAATTCGTCTGAAACGGGAATCTGCAACTCCTCAGCGTTTACATCTTTTCCGTTGGGTAAGACCAGGTCGCCTTTTAAATCGGTTCCATCTTGGTAGCACCAGTCATCGGCCCCTTCATAAATTGCGGTATTCGGGCATTCGGGCTCGCATGCGCCGCAATTAATACATTCGTCCGTAATGATGATCGCCATAATGCTTAGGTTTGCTTAAATTTGACTATAAAAGTAAGACCTATTAATATTCTTTACAAATAATGAGTCCACTCAAAGACAGAATAAAAGCATTATCAGAAATGGGTCACTTTTTTCGATATATTTCCGAAAAGGACAGAAACTATACTCCTTTGTTCAATGCCATCAACCAAGCGCAAACCCAAAATGGTTGGTTTCAGAAAACTGCTTGTCTTCAGGCCCTAAAGGCTTGGGGAGAAACACTTCGACTTGAGCATATTGAAAAATGGCTCCTTCCCTATGGGCTTGAGGAACAAAAAAAACCCAAAACCATAGCCGTAATTATGGCTGGAAATATTCCGTTGGTCGGTTTACACGATATCATCACCATATGGATTGCTGGACACCGAGCTTTGGTAAAATGCGCCAGTACAGACACAATTATAATTCCTTTTTTGATAGATAGTTTTCCTGTTTTTAAATCATTTAGCTCAATCAGCGAGGGGCAATTGGAAGGATTTGATGCTGTCATCGCTACGGGGAGTAACAATGCGGCGCGGTATTTTGACCACTATTTTTCAAAGTATCCACACATCATTCGCAAAAATAAAAATGGTGTTGCTGTATTGAATGGAAATGAGACTCCGGAGGAATTAGTAGCTTTGGGGAGTGACATACTCCAATACTATGGTCTGGGTTGCCGAAATGTTTCAAAATTGTATGTGCCAAGAAATTACGACTTTAATCTAATTTTTGGAGGCTTGTACCCCCATGCAAAAATCATTGATCACAATAAATATGCTAACAATTACGACTACAACAAGGCCGTATACCTGATGAGTGAGTACGATTTTTTGGAAAATGGTTTTTTTATGTTGCGCGAGGAAAAGTCCTTTGCTTCTCCCATAGCCACCGCCCACTACGAGTATTACGATGACATAGACGTATTAATCGAACAGTTGATGGAGGAAAAAGACAGGCTTCAGTGCATTGTTACAAAGCTTTCCATCCCCGGCGCTTTCCCTTTTGGTGAGGCTCAAAATCCTGCACTTTGGGATTATGCTGATGGCACAGATACCTTAGCTTTTTTGAAATCCCTGTAGCGATATATTTCGTTGATGAATTTGTTAAAAAAAAATATAAAATTATACCCGCATTGGATTGGTATTTAAACTGAACTTTTGATATTTGCACATTGCAATTAAATATGAAAAAACACAACTTTAGTGCAGGTCCTGCCATCCTCCCTCAGGAGGTGATAGATGGGGCAGCACAAGCCGTGAAGGATTTGGACAACATCGGATTGTCACTGATTGAAATCTCTCACCGCAGCGCTGAATTCAAGGCAATTATGGAGGAGGCTTGTACTCTTTCGCTTCAGCTTTTGGGTTTAGAAGGAAAAGGATACCAAGCTTTATTTCTGCAAGGAGGGGCCAGCTTACAGTTCTTGATGATCGCCTACAACTTATTGGAAAATAAGGCGGGCTATATCAACTCTGGGACTTGGTCCACAAAAGCAATAAAAGAGGCTAATAATTTTGGTGAAGTAGTTGAATTGGCTTCCTCTAAGGATCAAAACTTTAATTACATCCCAAAAGGCTACGACATTCCTACTGATCTCGATTACCTTCACCTAACGACTAATAACACTATATTTGGTACCCAATTCAAGGACCTTCCGAAAACAGATGTTCCTTTGGTAGCGGATATGAGTTCTGATATTTTTTCGAGACCTTTTGATTACTCCAAATTTGATTTATTTTATGCCGGAGCTCAAAAAAACATGGGACCCTCTGGGGTAACTTTGGTCGTGATCAAAGAATCTTCTTTTAACAAGGTAAGTCGGGTGATACCCTCTATGCTGAGCTATGAGGTGCATGCCAATGGGGGCAGTATGTTTAATACGCCACCCGTGTTTCCAGTATATACTTTGTTGCTAAACCTTCGATGGATTGCCCAACACGGTGGTTTGGAAGGGGTCGGTAAACGAAACGCTGAAAAAGCAGCTTTAATCTACGACGAAATTTATCGAAACCCCTTATTCCAAGGGTTTGCCCACAAGGATGATCGAAGTGATATGAACGCCACTTTTAATTTAACAGACGATGCTATGGCTAGTGTTTTTGACCCCATGTGGAATGAGGCTGATATAAGTGGATTGAAAGGACACCGCTCCGTAGGTGGTTATCGTGCCTCCATCTACAATGCCATGTCCAAAGACAGTGTACAGGTGTTAGTAGATTGTATGCAAGAGTTTGAAAGAAAAGCCTAACCCATTAGCAATAAAAAAAAGCAATGAAAAAAATATTAGCCAATGATGGTATCTCCCAGTCAGGAATTGACGTTTTAACAAATGCTAGATATGAGGTCATCACCACAAATGTCGCTCAAGAGCAACTCATCAGTTATATCAACGAAAACAAAATTACTGTTCTTTTGGTCAGAAGTGCTACTACTGCCAGCAAAGATCTCATAGATTCCTGTCCTGATCTTAAGGTCATAGGTAGAGGGGGTGTAGGAATGGACAATATTGATGTTGCTTACGCCCGAGAAAAAGGTCTAAGTGTGATCAATACACCCGCGGCTTCTTCCTCCTCTGTGGCTGAGTTGGTTTTTGCCCATCTTTTTGGCGGCGTACGTTTTTTATACGATTCCAATCGCAACATGCCCTTGGAAGGCGAATCTAATTTTAAAGGGCTCAAAAAAGCCTATGCTAAAGGAATTGAACTCCGAGGAAAAACTATAGGTATTATTGGATTTGGTAGGATTGGACAGGAAGTGGCCAAAATCGCTTTAGGGGTGGGAATGAAAGTAATTGCTGCTGACAAGTACATGGACGCGGCCGAATTGACCGTAAAACTATTTGATGGCAGCTCATTGCCTGTAAAAATTGAAACAATTTCTGTCGCGAATGTTTTAGAGCAATCGGACTATATCAGCCTTCACGTTCCTGCTCAAAAGGATTACGTTATCGGAAAAAAAGAGTTTGGTAAAATGAAATCAGGCGCTGCCATAATAAATGCTGCCCGAGGAGGGGTCATTGACGAGGTAGCTCTTGTTGAGGCCTTGGACAACAATAAACTGTCATTTGCTTGTTTGGATACCTTTGAAAACGAACCCAAACCCGAGATTAGATTGTTGATGCATCCCAAAATTTCCCTAACGCCACATATTGGTGCAGCCACCTTGGAAGCCCAAGACCGAATAGGCGTAGAATTGGGAGAACAAATTATTTCAATTTTAGGATAAACACCATGTTTAAGGGCCTGAAGAAAAAGTGGGGAATTGAATCCAACACCCAGTTAGCAGTGATATTAATTGTATTTGCAATTACAGGCTCACTAAGCGCAAAACTGGCACTGCCCCTATTGCATTTTATTGGAATCCAAGCCGATGTATTTGATGGATTACCCCTTGGAAACCTCCTGTATATATTATTAAGAATACTGATCATTTTCCCTATCTATCAGGTACTTCTGATTGTCATTGCCACCTTGTTTTTTCAATTTAAATTCTTTTGGGAATTTGAAAAAAAATTCCTTAAAAAAATTGGTTTAAGCTTTTTGTTTAGCGATAAAAAGCCCAGTTAACCCAAGTTGGAAGTAATCAGTTTTAAAAACTCATTCCGAGTATCGGTATGTTGAAATGTCCCTCTGAAGCCCGAGGTTGTGGTGGTTGAACTTTGTTTTTGAACACCTCGCATCATCATGCACATGTGGGAAGCCTCAATGACCACTCCCACACCTTTTGGTTTTAAAGTATCGTTTATACAATCAAGTACTTGTTCGGTTAGACGCTCTTGAACTTGTAGGCGGCGCGAAAAAACGTCGACCACCCTTGGAATTTTGCTCAGACCCACAATCTTGCCATCGGGAATATAAGCGATGTGTGCTTTTCCAAAAAAGGGCAGCATGTGGTGCTCGCACAACGAGTAGAGCTCAATGTCTTTAACAATCACCATTTCATTGTAATCTTCACTGAACATGGCACTCTGAAGTATTTGCTTTGGATCTTTTTCATATCCTTCCGTAAGAAACTTCATTGCTTTTGCAGCTCGGGCAGGGGTTTTCACCAAGCCCTCTCTTCCAGTATCTTCCCCCAGTAAATCAATGATTTTTGAAAAATTACGTTTGATCTCGTCCGTGATAGGAAGGGTATCGATGTTAAAATTTTCATTCATTTTAATATAGTATATTGTTTAAATAATGATTTTAATTTTTTGATCTTGGGCGTGATAACAAAATTACAGTAGGCTTGATCGGAATTGCGGTTGTAATAGTTTTGGTGTTCAACTTCTGCAGGATAAAAAGGATATTCAATATTTATTTCAGTGACAATAGGGTCATTGTAGATTTTATCTTTCTCAAATTGATCTATACAAGCATGAATTTGACTCTTTTCCTCCAGATTGTTGAAGAATATCGCAGAGCGATAATGGGAACCAATATCGTTGCCTTGTCGGTTAAGGGTGGTTGGATCGTGGGATAAAAAAAATATTTCTAAAAGTGAACTGTAAGTTACTATATCTTGATCGTATGTGATTTTTATGGTTTCTGTATGCCCTGTAATTCCCTTGCAAACCTCTCGGTAAGCAGGGTTTTTTACATGGCCACCCATATAGCCAGAGGTTACTTCAATAACACCATTAATACGTTGGAATAAGGACTCTGTACACCAAAAACAACCGCCTGCGAAGTAAGCTTTCTTTACCAATTTACAGTTTTGTTTAGCAAATATATAAATTTCATAAACAAATTTGTTAAATATTTAACAAAATGTTATTCTCGATAAATGATTTAGCGATGTAAATTTAAATGGGTAATTTTAAGAAATGAGAAACATTATCTCTTGTAGTGATATCCATAAAAGTTATGGAGACTTAGCAGTTTTAAAAGGCATTAATCTTCAGATTAAGACTGGAGAGGTCGTTGCAATTGTGGGTCCCTCAGGAGCTGGAAAAACTACTTTACTGCATATTTTAAGTACCTTAGACAGTGCCGATTCCAAAGCAAAATCGCAACTGCAGATAGAGGGTGTTTCAGTGAGTGAAATGGGCTCGGCCGAAATGGCACAATTCAGAAACCAACGGCTTGGTTTTATTTTTCAATTTCACGAATTACTTCCTGAGTTTACTGCCTTAGAAAATGTATGTATGCCAGGATGGATCGCAAATAACCAAAATAAAGGTATAAACATTAAGGCCACGCAATTGTTAACCCAAATGGGGCTTAATGACAGAATGGGTCATAAACCCCAACAACTGTCGGGAGGAGAACAGCAGCGCGTTGCTGTGGCCCGATCGTTTATAAACGATCCTAAAGTTATTTTTGCTGATGAACCCAGCGGGAATTTGGACAGTCAAAATGCGGATGCCCTACACGAATCTTTCTTCGAACTGAGGGATCAAACGGGGTGTACTTTTGTTATTGTTACCCACAATGATCGCCTGGCTGACATGGCCGATCGCAAGATTATACTCAAAGATGGGCACATTGTTTTATGAACAAACAAGAGCTAAAATCCTTTTTAGATTTCAAGTCTCAACACTATGAATCGGAGTCTTTTATTGCGCACGACCCTATTCAAATTCCACATCAATTTTCCAAAAAGGAGGACATTGAAATAGCCGGATTTCTCACTGCAAGTATTGCCTGGGGAAACCGAGTGAGTATCTTAAAAAGTGCTGAGAAAATGATGGATATCATGGAGGGTGTACCACATGATTTTGTGCTTCATCACAAAACAAAAGACTTGAACAATTTTCGTGGTTTTGTTCACCGAACTTTCAATGAGGAAGACATCCAGTATTTTATTCGATCATTGAGTAACATCTACAAACATCACGGTGGTTTGGAGGATGTTTTTAGTGATGGCGAGATACTTGTCCAAGAACGTATCCACCGCTTTAAACAAATATTTTTTAAGCTCAATCACCTTCCCAGAACTCAAAAACATGTTTCGGACCCACTCCGGGGCTCTGCGGCAAAACGCATTAATATGTTTCTGAGGTGGATGGTGAGGTCAAATGAAAAAGGCGTTGATTTTGGTCTTTGGAATAAAATCTCTCCTTCAATGCTTTCCATCCCCTTGGACGTTCATACAGGGAATGTAGCGCGTAAACTAAAACTACTAAAAAGAAAACAAAATGATGCCAAGGCCCTACAATCCTTAGACCTCAGTCTACGGAAGTTTGATCCAGAAGACCCTGTCAAATATGATTTTGCGCTTTTTGGATTGGGTGCATTTGAAAAATTCTGATTCAGAAAACCATTTCAATGGGATTTATTCCTTTTGATTTTATATTTTTGCAACACAGCAATTGATTAATGAAGATACTTCTAAAAAATGCTACCCTTCTAAATCCCTCGAGTCCACATCATTCCTCCCTTAAAGACATTTTAATTGTAAATGGAACCATTGGTGAAATTGCAGAATCGATTATTCCTGAGCGTGACACTAAAATTATTACGCATGACAACCTGCATGTATCCAATGGCTGGATAGATTGTGGCGTATCTTTTGGAGAACCAGGGTATGAAGAAAGAGAAACGATCAGCCACGGACTTGAGGTGGCAGCAAAATCGGGTTTCACAAAAATATTGCTAAACGCTAACACCGACCCCCTTCCCGATTCCAGTTCCAATATCGGTCACTTGATTAAAATGGGACAAGGCCAGACCACCTCTTTATTTCCTTTAGGAACCCTTTCTGTGGGAAGTAAGGGAAAACAAATGGCCTCTCTTTTTGACATGCACACACAAGGGGCCATCGCTTTTGGCGATCACAAAAAATCTATTGATAGAGGTAACCTTTTAAAAATTGCTTTACAGTACTGTCAAAGTTTTGGAGGTACTATTTTTTCTTACCCTCAGCACCGAGAGATTGCCGGAAATGGGGTGATGCACGAGGGGGCGACTAGTGTAGGTATTGGTTTAAAGGGGATTCCTGAAATGGCAGAATCGATCCAAGTAGCCAGAGATCTGGAGATATTAAAATACACGGGGGGGAAACTTCACCTTCCCAACCTGAGCACCGAAAGGGGAATTGATTTGGTTAGGGAAGCCAAAAAAATAGGACTTAACGTCAGTTGCAGTGTGGGTCTTCCTCATTTATTTTTTGATGACAGTCATGTGAAGGGCTACAATCCCAATCTCAAGTTATTACCACCCATTCGTTCCAAAACAGACCAAAAAGCCTTAAAGGCAGGTTTGTTAGAGGGAACCATTGACATGGTCAGCAGTATGCACGAACCCATTAATATTGAACGCAAACAGTTGGAGTTTGAGCACGCCGAACCAGGAAGTATCGGCTTAGAAAGCTGTTTTGGAATCTTAAATAAAATTTTCCCTCTGGACCATGTGATCAACTTTTTAACACGTGGAGCGCATCGTTTTGAAATCGACGCACCAAATTTAGAGGTGGGTGCAGCAGCAGATATCACCTTCTTTGATCCCCACCAGATTTTTCAATTTTCAGTGGCTGACATAAAATCTACATCCAAAAACAGCGCTTTCCTCGGTCAAGAGCTACAAGGAAAAGTAATAGGGAGTTTTAACAATGGAAAACTTACAATAAACGACTGATGCTCTCCTTAGATTATAAAATCAAAAAAGCGACACAAGGCACAGCCCCGTACCCTGCCCTTCTGCTCTTACACGGTTATGGAAGTAATGCAGATGATCTATTTACATTTGCTGATTACCTCCCAGAACAATACGCCATTATTTCATTGGAGGCGCCATTTGCTAACCCTTACGGAGGAAAAGCATGGTATTCACTTAATTTTGATGCTGACCAAAACAAATGGTCTGATTTGGAAGAGGCCAAAAAATCATTGTACAAATTAGTTCATCAATGGGACTATTTTTTAACCACCTACAGCCTTGATCCAAATGACATTAGCTTGATGGGCTTCAGTCAAGGTGCTATTTTAAGCTGGTCCCTTCTCTTGGATCATCCCGACAAATTCCGGCGGTCAGTATGTATGAGTGGATATGTCAATTCAGAGTTGTTGCAGTATCCCTTGCTGGCGTATCGCAATGTTTTGGCCTTTGCCTCACACGGGACACAAGACGCTACAGTCCCTTTTGCTTGGGCAGCGTCGAGTGTTAAAACCCTTCAAAAAAACAACACTGACGTGACTTTTAATCCTTACCCAGAGGGCCACAATGTTTCCTCGGAAAACTTTAGAGATTTGCTGAACTGGTTAAAGACTACTGATCAGGATTAGGATAAAGAAAATGTTCTTTTAATTCAAAATTCACATCTCCTACCCGATCGATCTCGTAGGTTAAAAATATTTCCCCCCAATAATTACCATCAGTGAAATCGGCTAATGCCCAGCGGTGATTCAATACTCTAACTTTGTTGATTAAAAAAGTCCGTTCCATTGTGGCATAGGGAATTAAGTTGTTTTTATCCCTCAAAAGATTGGTTTCATACAATGCGTCCATTACCCTGCTGGATATGTCCTGAAAAGGATAGTTTTCAAAAACCCGCATCGCATAATCATTTCCCTCCAAAATAAACTCGGCTTCTTCTTCCAAACGATTGCTTATTTGAAATATAGAATCTTTTAATTTACTGTTGAATGACTTGGTCGTGTTTATCTTATGTTCAAAATCTGCAAAAACCCGCTTGGCATTGACCATTTGGAAAATTAGGATCAATGCAGTAAATAAAAATAAGTAGAGTAAGATGTTTTTTTTCATAAATCAGTTAGTGTGAATTTGAAGATTGTCATAGGCCAAAAAAACATTTTCTGGTAGTGTTTCAGAAACGCTATCGTGAAAGCCCAACAAATGGCTAATATGAGTGAAATAAGCCCTTTTGGGTTTAATTTGCGCCACCATCTCCAGGGCCTCTTCCAAATTAAGGTGGGTGGGGTGGGGTTCCATTCTTAGGGCATTCAGCACCAAAACCTCACAGCCTTTAAGTTTTTTGATTTGATCTTGCTCAATTGATTTTACATCGGTTAAATAACAAAAGTTATCTATTCTATAGCCCATTATTGGCAATCGATTGTGGAGTACTTCCACTGGTGTAATTTTTTTTTCGCCTATTTTAAATTCTGTATTTTTTTGAATAATATTGGCCATAACAGCTGGGGTTCCCGGATATTTATTTTCTGTTTTAAAAATATAGGAAAAACGATCGCTAAGGTTCTGCACTACCCTTTGGGTACCGTATATCGAGATTTCCCCTTGTCTAAAAAAAAAGGGCCGTATATCATCAATTCCGGCGGTGTGATCTGCATGCTCGTGCGTAAAAAGGATGGCCTCCAAATTATCGCAATTCGCTTGGAGCATCTGTTGTCTAAAATCCGGACCACAATCCACCACAATATTAAAAGCCTTCCATTGGATTAAAACAGATGTCCGAAGTCTTTTGTCCTTGGGATTTTCACTCAGACATACCGGGTGTTTACTACCAATAATAGGGATTCCCTGTGAGGTTCCGGTACCGAGAAAAGTAATTTTTAACATCGTGAGTAATTCAACGGTAAATATATAGGGAAAAATTAAACAAACTTTGTAATTTTATGTCATAAACTTCGATATGCCAACGACCCTCCCAGGAGATAAAGAATTTGAAAAAAGGCCCTCCACCGAAAGAAAAGCACTAAGGATCAATCTCAATGATCATATTTATGGAACATTCGCTGAGATTGGTGCGGGTCAAGAAGTTGTTCGGCATTTTTTTAGGGTAGGTGGTGCTTCGGGGACAATCGCAAAAACAATCAGTGCCTACGACAAAAACTTCAGTGACACCATCTATGGTGAGGAAGACGATGGCAGGTATGTCACCGAAACCCGTTTGCATAAAATGCTGGAGCGTGAGATTATGCTGTTAGAAACCCGAATTCCAGAAGAAAATCATCCCAATAAATTATTTTTTGCTTACGCCAACACAGTTGCCACAATTGATTTTGCAAAAAAGTACAAAGGTCATGGGTGGATGGGCATCCGCTACCACATATCTCCTGAGGAGCCTTACAATGAAATCATGATTCATGTTCGTTTTCGTCAAACAGAAGCTCGGCTTCAGCAAGAGGCCATTGGAATCATGGGCGTCAACTTGGTTTATAGCGCTTTTTATAACTATGATGAACCCAAAAAAATAATAAAACACTTATATGACCACATCGATCGATCTGCCATTGAAATCGATACCATTAATTTTTCAGGTCCCGTATTTAATGGATTGGACAACAGGATCATGAGCCTACTGTTGTTGAAAAACAAAATGACAGAAGCTGTTATGTTTAACCCTCAGGGAAACAACGTTTTACCTGCAAGGGTGCTTTACAAGAAAAACATTTTAGTTTTAAGAGGGAGCTTTAGACCAATAACTAAAGTAAATATTGACATGTTCAAAAAGTCATATGATATTTTTATTAAAGAAAATAATGTCAATGAACACAAAACTGAGGTCATTTTCGAAATCACCCTTTCTAACCTCACGGCACAGGGTGAAATTGATGAATCGGACTTTATGGATCGTGCAAAACTCCTGTGTTCTTTAGGCCATACAGTAATGATTTCAGATTTTAAAGAATATTATAGAATGGTCGATTATCTCTCTGAGTACACCAAAGAGCAAATTGGGCTCACTATGGGAGTTAGCAATTTTGTTGAAGTCTTTGACGAGCAATACTACAAAGACGTAAAAGGAGGAATACTCGGGGCCTTTGGTAAAATGTTCCACAATAACCTCAAAGTCTATCTCTATCCAATGAAACATCCTGAAACTGGTGAGATTGTCAACTCAAATAACCTAAAGCTTCATCCCAGAATGAAAGACTTCTACAAGTTCTTTAAATACAATGGGAAGATCGTCGATATTTTTGATTTTGAAAACGAGTATTTATCGATATTTTCGAGGGACATACTCTCTAGAATAAAAGAGGGTAAAAACGGATGGAAAGACCAACTCCCAGAAGGTATTGGCGAAATGATCATGAAAAACAAAATGTTTGGCTGGGTGGGGAAAAAAGAAAGGGTCTAACTTTCCTCCAAAATTTGTGCGGCATGGTCCTTAGTTTTGACTTTGCTGATCACTTTTTTCACTTTACCTTCCTCATCAATTAAGAAAGTTGTCCGGTGAATGCCATCGTATTCCCTGCCCTGAAACTTTTTAGGTCCCCAGACTCCAAAAGCATTGATTACCGATTTGTCTTCATCGGCAAGCAAAGGGAATGGTAAGTCGTATTTGTCTGCAAAGTTCTTTTGCTTTTTTGAGCTGTCGGCACTGACTCCAAACAATTGGTATCCTTTATCTTGTAGACTTTTGTAATGATCCCTTAGGTTACAAGCTTCTGCTGTACAACCGGGGGTATTGGCCCTGGGGTAGAAAAAAACAATACTTTTTTCCCCAATTAGATCATTATTAGTTACCCTATTTTCGTCCTGATCTTGGGTTTCGAATGACGGGACAACCGACCCTATATTTAATGTTTTCATAATTATTCTTTAAATTGAGTCGAAATAACAAAAAATTCTAATGACTAAAAAGGAAAAGGTTTCGTTTGTAATTGAAAAATTGGATCAACTGTATCCCGAAATTCCTATTCCACTAAATCATAAAGACCCCTATACCCTCTTAATTGCAGTTTTAATGTCTGCTCAAAGCACAGACATTAGGGTAAATCAAATAACACCGCTATTGTTTAAAAAAGCAAATACCCCTCAAAAAATGGTACAACTCAGCGTTGAGGAAATCAAGGCTATCATCAGGCCCGTAGGGCTGTCCCCCATGAAATCCAAAGGCATTCATGGTCTATCCAAAATACTGATCGAGGAACACGATGGCAAGGTGCCCCAAAGTTTTGAGGCACTTGAAAGACTCCCTGCTGTCGGTCACAAAACATCGAGTGTGGTGATGTCACAAGCTTTTGGCGTACCCGCCTTTCCTGTAGATACTCACATCCATCGTCTGATGTACCGCTGGGGATTGTCCAATGGAAAAAATGTAACCCAAACCGAAATGGATGCCAAACGCCTTTTTCCTGAGGATAAATGGAATGACTTACACCTTCAAATTATTTGGTATGGACGGGAATATTGTCCTGCGAGGGGCTGGAAAATAGAAAATGATAGCATTACTCAAAAAATTGGAAGGAAATCAATAATCAATAAATTAAAGAGCTAAGCCTTGTCCTTAGGGTACTTTTGTAAAGCATTTATTGAATTAAAATATTTGGAATAAGCCAATATACGTTTGACAATAATGGGCCTAGGACCGTTTTTAGTATGTTTTTTTTCAAAGTAATTTTGCTCCATAAATTGCATTTTACTTTAAAACGAAAAAAAAACCTATAAATTGTTTATTGGGTCAAAAGGATTTGGTGTTCTTCAACCATTTTTCGAATATTGATGATGGCATACCGCATTCTTCCAAGGGCAGTATTTATGCTTACACCCGTTGTTTCAGCTATTTCCTTAAAACTCATATCGCGGTACAATCGCATACTCAATACCTCTTTTTGATCATCAGGTAATTCAGCTATCAGCTTTTGAAGATCGTTTACTACCTGATCATTGACCAGATTATTTTCTGCATTGGGGGTATTGTCAGTAATGAATTGAAAAACGTCATAATCCCCACTGGCCTCAAATTTGGGCATACGATTCGATTTTCTAAAGTAATCTATCACGAGATTATGAGAGATACGCATTACCCAAGACACAAACTTACCTTCCTCATTATAAAGACCGCTTTTAAGGGTTTTGATTACTTTAATAAAAGTTTCTTGGAAGATGTCCTCAGCTACTTCTTGATCTAAGACCTTAGAAAAAATAAAATTATAAATTTTTGACTTATGTCTGTAAATAAGTATTTCTAAAGACTTTTCGGTCCCTTCAGTGTATTCGTGCACCAAGTGTGCATCCGTAATGTGATTAAAGATTGAAATTTGCATAAACTACTTTTATTCAGCTAAGCTGAGTTAAAAAAACCTGAATGGTTAAAAGTAGTTTTGTGCTATAAGAATTATTTTAATGCAAATATAGAAGGATTATATTTAAAATCAAAAAATAGACCATTTCAATCAATTTTTAATTACCAGTACACAGGCTTTGCGAAGATTAATTGTAATTTTGCTTTCTATTTATATCGATGGCAAAAACACTATATTTAGATCCCAAAAAATACATCATTATTAAGGGGGCGCAACTTCATAATTTGAAAAACATTGATGTTGTATTCCCAAGAAATAAGCTTACTGTGGTTACAGGATTATCGGGTTCTGGTAAATCATCTTTGGTTTTTGATACCCTCTATGCCGAAGGACAACGGCGCTATGTGGAAAGCCTTTCCTCTTATGCCAGGCAGTTTATGGGAAAGCTCAATAAACCCAAAGTTGATGAGATCAAAGGAATTGCTCCCGCCATTGCTGTAGAACAAAAAGTATCTTCCTCTAACCCACGATCAACGGTAGGTACCAAAACAGAAGTTTACGATTACCTCAAACTGCTCTATGCCCGTATCGGAAAGACCTACTCC
>PBCE01000035.1 GCA_002716845.1 Flavobacteriaceae bacterium
CGTTGTATTTGGGAAAGCATTATTAATTTGTTTAATGACCTCAATATCCATTTTCATTCCATCTGCGTGAGAATACCATTTTCCACTTCGGCCAATTTTAATTTTTAGCTGCTGATAACCATATTCAATATCCCAACTACAGTTTTCAAGAATTTTATCAATACCACCCTCCTTTCCTTGATATACTAATTCATCAAAGTAGATCATACCACTATAGATAGAAGTATTTTTTTTACCATTGTTACCAATTAATTGATATACAGGTTTATTAAGTATTACACCCATTAAATCGTGCAGGGCCAAATCCAAATAAATATTTAGCTCCTCATTAATACCAAATTCAGGGGAAATCAGTTCTGAAACGAACTTTCCTTCAAGTTGAAGTAATTCTTCATCGCTTACATCTTCTCGGCCAAGCCCCCAACCAGTTGCTCCCTGGTCAGTATAAAGTTTGAAAGCATCATCAGAATGGTATTGACCATGATTTCCTCTCCTAGCATTTTTACCAACATGTCTTGGCCAATTATATTTAAACTTTAATCTTTCGGCCCTAATAATTTTATGTTTTTTAAGCTCAGGATAATATTCACCATTAAAGGCCGAAAATAATTTAAAATATTCATTTGGAATCATACTCCCCAATAAAGTATTTTTAACAAAACTTCTTCTTTTCATGGATTTTTTTGAATTTTTTTTAAAATATTTTAAATCTAAAAATACATTTTAAATTTTTTATTAAAAAATCTAACCAATTAATTACTGAAATATAGTAATTCAACATATTTAATATTCTCAGATAAGAATCTCAAATAAATTACTTTACTTTAAATAAATCTCTTTTATTAATAAATTTATTCCATACATTTATACTCATATTAGTCAAAATAAATTTATTAAATCATTTTAATACTTAAGTTAAATGCTTTTGCATTATAAGTTTGAAAAAACTCTATGCTAAATAAATACCAACCCCCTTTTTTTGTTAAAGGGGTTTATTTTTTTTGATTCAGCAGGATTCATCAAATTTCAAAAGAAAGCTGATTTAAAAACTAACTAAAGTGAGTTTAATACCTTATTTAAAAATTCTTATTTAAATAAAATTTAATAATGAAGAAACGTCTTTACTCTTATGATGAACTAAAGATAGATTTAAAAACAATAATTAACAAGATTAAGTATTCCACATTTGAACCAGAGTTGATCTTAAGTATTAACAGGGGGGGGTGTATTCCTGGTGTTTATCTATCTCATTTTTTAAAAGTCCCACATGAGCTAATTTCAATTCAATTCAGAGACGGGAATGGCCAAAATGATTTTGATCTAAATAAACATGTAGAGAATAAAAAGAGAGTCCTAGTAGTTGATGATATCAATGATACAGGAAAAACTTTTGGAGAAATTAAAAAAACAATTCAACACACTGATTGTAATGTGAAGTTTTGCGCTCTATTAGACAATAGTGAAAGTAGTCAAAAAATAGATTTTTATGGAAAATCAATTAATAAATTTGTTGAACCTATTTGGTATATTTTTCCATGGGAAAATTGGTGGTAGTGCTGCCTCTCAGAAATGAAAAAAGCTTATGAGGACTTATCTTGTAATAGCACATGTTTGTATAATTGTTTTGTCGAACATCTTAGTATCAATTCCAATAGCTTTTTTTGGATTTAAAGTTACATGGGCCGCGTTTAGTTTCCCTCTAGTAATTGTTGCAACCGATTTGACAACCAGACTATTGGGTAAGTCTTTGGCCCAAAGTATCATAACCTATTCTTTTCCATTTGCTGTTTTATCTTCAATAATGATATTGTACTTTAATGAAAATCCTATTTTAACTTCAATTAGAATTGGTTTGGCAAGTGCCATAGCATATGCTTTGGGAATATTATTGGATATTAATGCATTTCAATATATACGAGAAAAATATTCCAAATGGTGGATTGCTCCAGCACTATCAACTGTAGTTTCAAACATAATAGACTCCTTCGCCTTTTTCTTTAGTGCATTTTACAAATCGGAGGACCCATATATGTCAACCAATTGGTTAGAAATTTGTGTTACGCAAACAGTTATAAAAATTATAATTGGATTTATATTCTTTCTTCCTTTATATGGGGTTTTGCTTAATCTATTCTTAAAAAAATTAAAAATTGCAACAAAAAAAAGAGGACTATAAAAGGTTTTATATTTAGTTGAGATTTTATCTTAACAGAAATTAAAATCAGGCTATCTGGCTGTAGTTGCTAATTTTTCACCAAAGTTTTATAAATTTAGGTGTAAAAATATTTAGAACATGGAAAAATCAAGAAGAAAATTTATCAAAAATACAGCAGCTGCCAGCTCAGCTACTTTTTTAGCTCCTTCAATTGTATCTGCCTCGGTTTTTGGCGCAAATGACAGGATAAATGCCGCCGTCTTGGGAGTCAATGGCCGCGGAAAAAGTCATATCAGTAGCTTAATGAAGCAAAAAAATGTTCAGGTTACTAAGCTTTGCGACCCAGATATGAATATTATGCAACAACGCCAGGCTGATTTTAAAAACAAGTATGATAAGAATGTTAGTCTTGAGCAGGATTTGCGTCGTGTCATGGACGACAAAGATATTGACGTAGTGAGCATTGCTTCTCCGAATCACTGGCATGCATTGTCTGTTATTTGGGCTTGCCAAGCTGGTAAGGATGTATATGTTGAAAAACCAGGTTCCCATAATATTTTTGAAGGAAGAAAAATGGTTGAGGCAGCACAAAAATATGCCAGAATTGTTCAGCATGGGGTGCAGTTGAGAAGTTCTCCTGCAATTAACGAGGCCATTGGCTTGTTGCGCAATGGATATATTGGTAATGTATATATGGCTCGAGGTATAGTCTTCCGATGGAGAGGAGATATTGGAGACAAAGGCTTTTCTCCTATTCCCAAAGGCCTGGATTATGACCTATGGACGGGCCCTGCACCTAAAAGACCTTTTACAGAAAATTTAGTTCACTATAATTGGCATTGGCATTGGGACTACGGTAACGGAGATGTCGGAAATCAAGGCATACACGAAACCGATTTGTGTATGTGGGGATTAGATGTTGGTTTGCCCACCAAAATTACGTCAATGGGAGGAAAATTCTTATGGGACGATTGCAAGGAGGTTCCAGAGGTTCTTACATCGATCTACAACTATCCTGATGAAGGTAAAATCATCCAATTTGAAGTTAGACCATGGTGCACTAACACAGAAGAAGGAGCGACAGTTGGAAATATATTTTACGGAGATAAAGGAATTCTCGTAGTCGATGGATACAGCAAGTACAAAACATATCTTGGAAAAAACAGAACTCAAGGGAAGTCTGGAGATGATGGTGCTAAAGAAGCATCGGGGATGGACCGAGGAGCAGGAGGTACCGATGGACATTTTTATAACTTTATAGATGCGGTTCGAAAAAGAGATGCTGGGATACTAAATGCACCCATTGAAACTGGACATTTGTCATCAGGTTTGGCACATTTGGGTAATATTGCCTATCGCATGGAAAAAGTCTTAACTTTTAATCCCAGTAATGAAACTTTTGTAAACGATCCAGAAGCCAATAAAATGCTAACACGAAATTACAGAGAGGGATATGACGTACCTAACAAAGTTTAGTCGCTAACTTACTTTTAATTTTCGCAAAACTGAATTAGACTTTAGCATTAGCTATAGAGAATCATTTCGTTTCTAAAGGAAGATTGTTTAATAATTTGAGTTATAACATATGTAATTCTAATTCACATATAAAATACATGGTTTGTTACCCAATATCGAGTAGTGTTAAAACACTGTAATAAGCAACCTTGTATTTATATTACCTATATATTTACCCTTTTTATAAATCCACATTGATTGCTTTAGTTTTGTTACAAAATGTTTATTTGTAAATCAATATTGGAGTGTGTGTAAAAAATATACTTTGGTGTGTATTTTTTTTTATCTTTAAAAATTAAAAATTGAATAAAACTTTGATCAAATGAGAAAATTACTATTTGCCCTAAGCCTACTTGGGATTTTTATGACCCACAGTTTGTCTTTTGCCACATCAAATTCAAATCTAATTCTTCAAAATGAAACTGATGAAATTCAGCAAGAAGAAATTGTTGCTGAGGCGCCCATGGCCGAAGAGGCTTCTGCTGTGGAAGTAGAGGAAGTAGAAGCTGCACCTGCAGAAGCTTCGTTTACACAAGAACTAAAGAAAAGATTTATTGAAGGTGGTCCCGGTTTTATGGGAATCGTATTAATATGTTTAATATTGGGTCTCGCGATTGCAATTGAACGTATTATATTCCTCAATTTAGCCACAACGAATACACAAAAACTTACTGCAGGGGTGGAAGAAGCTCTTTCTTCTGGAGGAGTAGACGCTGCAAAAGAACTTTGTAGAGACACAAAAGGCCCAGTTGCCTCTATTTTCTATCAAGGATTAGACCGGGTAAATGAAGGGGTTGAAAGCGCTGAAAAAGCCGTTATAGCCTACGGAGGTGTTCAAATGGGACAATTAGAAAAAAATGTTTCATGGATTTCGCTCTTTATCGCCTTGGCACCGATGTTAGGGTTTATGGGAACTGTAATCGGGATGATCCAAGCCTTTGATAAAATTGAAGCCGCTGGTGACATGCAGCCTTCTCTTGTAGCTGGAGGTATAAAGGTAGCACTTTTGACTACAGTTTTTGGTCTTATTGTGGCCATTATTCTTCAAGTTTTCTACAACTACATCATTGCTAAAATAGACAGTATCGTAAATGACATGGAAGATGCTTCTATTAATTTGATCGATATATTGGTTGCACAGAAAAAATAAACCAGACCCATGAAAATTCAAAATATAATTAAAATTATTAGTGCCGTAATAGGGGTCTTGGCAGTATTCTTTCTGCTAAGAATCGTTGGCACTGGTGACGATGACATTAAAATGGCCGCTACTATTGGAGATTTTGGTGCCGTTTCACCGCTGGTGGAATTGGCAAAAATTGTCCTCATTTTAACGGTAGCCATAACCCTAATTTTTACGCTTAGAGGTCTTTTTTCTGATCTTGCGAAGTTAAAAAAAGCAGGTATTGCCATTGGAATGTTCCTGGCAGTTCTCCTTTTATCTTATGCCCTCTCTGATGGAGTAGAAACACCCCTCAAAGATGGAGAGATGCTTTCTGCGAGCGGTTCAAAATGGGTTGGAACGGGTATTAGAACATTTTATATCCTTGCCGTTCTTGCAATCTGTTTAATGCTGGTATCTGGTGCACGTAAAATATTTAATAAATAAAGTACCATGGCAAAAAGATCAGCACCTGAAGTAAATGCAGGATCAATGGCAGACATTGCCTTTTTGCTTTTGATTTTCTTTTTGGTGACCACAACCATTGAAACTGATAGTGGAATCAATAGAAAATTACCCCCCATTGAAGATGTTGAAGATCCGCCAATTATTAAGGAGAAAAACATCTTTACCGTTGTGGTAAATAAAAATAACCAATTGCTGGTTGAGGAAGAATTGACAGACGTTTCTAAGGTGAGATCTATGGCAATTGAGTTCCTCGACAATGGAGGTGGAGAGGGAGAAGAGGCCTGCGATTATTGTCAAGGAGACAGAGACCCAAAATCCTCTGATAATCCCGACAAAGCAATTATTTCGTTGAAAAATGACCGGGAGACTTCCTACAAAATCTATATTGCAGTTCAGAATGAATTGGTGGCTGCCTATAATGATTTAAGGGACCGGGAGTTTAACAGATTATTTCCTAATGAGTCCATGAGTTTTGTAGAAGCTAATAAGAAATATTCTGATCCCAGAACTTCTTTAGATGAAAAAGAAAGACTAAAGCCCAAACTGGCGGAGGTAAAACTGATGTTTCCACAGAAGCTTTCCGAGGCAGAGCCCAGTAAAACAAATTAAAAAAACAATAATGTCAAAATTTAAGAAGAAAAAAGGAGGAGAATTACCAGCGATTTCAACGGCATCTTTACCCGATATCGTTTTTATGCTGTTGTTCTTTTTTATGGTGGCTACTGTAATGAGAGACAGTACACTAATGGTTAAAAACCAATTGCCGGCAGCCGACCAGATTCAGAAATTGGATAAAAAAGACCGGGTCATGTACATTTATGCGGGAGAACCTTCTACCCGATACACCGACAAATATGGTTCACAACCGCGAATTCAGTTAAATGATAAATTTGCAACCGTTGCAGAGGTAGCACCCTTTGTTTTAGCAGAGCGTGCTTCGAAGCGTCAAGAGTTGCAAAATGTATTGACCACTGCTCTGAAAGTCGATGGTGATACGAAAATGGGTTTAATTTCTGATATAAAACAAGAACTTAGGAAAGTAAATGCTTTGAAAATCAACTACACTACACGTGTAGGTGATTATATTCAAAATATCGATTAAATTTTTATATGTATATAGAAAAGTGCCTAATGCGGCACTTTTTTTTTACCCCAAAATCATTAGATTTATAAGTCAATGATTATTTTTATCAGATGACAAAAAGACTCTTATTTTGTGGATGGTTCTTTTTTTTGGGTTTTTTTTGTCAAGCCCAACCAGACTCTTTGTCAACTAAATACAGGGAAGATCAATTTTTTCTAAGTTTTTCTCTTCAGCTGCAGCAGGAAAATTTTAATGGACTCAAACAAAATGGATTTTCAAATAATTTTCAAATCGGTTTTGTTAGAGACTTTCCTATAAATGAACAGGGCACTCTAGCGTTTGGTTTAGGGATTGGATATGGGTACAATCGATTGGTTTCAAATCTTCAGATTGATGGGAGGAACGATAATACGATAGCCATTGCGGAGAACAACTCAAAAAACCTACAGACCTTTTCATCCCTTGTCTTGCCAATATCCATTAGGCTGAGGACTTCATCTTTTTTTAAAACTGATTTTTGGAGACTCTATGGTGGCCTGAAATATAAACTCCATTTTTCACCAAAATTTAAACCATTTTATGGTAGTACTTTCCAAAATACCAATATCAGAAATAATAACACTTCGGTTTTTTTATCTATGGGCTATAACAAATGGAACCTCTGCGTGGAGTATGATTTAAATTCCATCTATACAAGTCAGACCCTTTTGCCCGGTGGAGCTATGGCCGAAATAAAAAACTTAAAATTGGGTTTAATTTTTTACTTTCTATAACTAAATTGATTTCCTGAGGCGCGCGACAGGAATGTCTAACTGTTCTCTGTATTTGGCTACTGTTCTTCTAGCTACATTATAACCCTTTTCCTTCAGAGATACCGACAAGGCTTGGTCCGCCAGAGGATTTTTTTTATCTTCGTTGGTAATGAGCTCCTCCAATATTTTCTTTATTTCAATGGTAGAAACATCTTCACCTTCATCGTTTTTCATCCCTTCAGAAAAAAGACTTTTTAGGAGCTTAATCCCATAGGGCGTGTCAATATATTTACTGTTGGCCACTCGAGAAATTGTTGAAATATCCATTTCAATCTTATCCGCAATATCTTTTAGGATCATGGGCTTTAGTTTTTGCTCATCTCCCGTAAAAAAATAATCTCGCTGATAATCTACGATGGCGTTGATGGTCAGGAATAGTGTGTGATAACGCTGCTCAATGGCATCTATAAACCACTTGGCGGCATCTAATTTCTGCTTTATAAAAAGGACCGCCTCTTGTTGGGATTTGTTTTTCTTAGGCGCCTCTGCATATCCAGACAACATCTCTTTATAGTTGTTGGAAATTCTTAATTCGGGGGCATTTCTTCGATTGAGAACAACCTTCAAAGCTCCATTTTCAATGGTCAATATAAAATCTGGTACAATATGATTGTTTTGACTGGTTTCTGAAAGGGCACCTCCTGGTTTTGGGTTTAACTTGGTAATTTCTTTAAAAACATTTCTCAGGTCCTCTTCACTGATGTGAAATCGATCTTGAAGTTTTTTGTAATGTTTTCTGGAAAACTCATCAAAAGCAGCGTCAATGATTTTACGGGTCAAGGCAATTTCAGGGCGGTCGTGCTCTTTTCTCGCCAATTGTAAGGACAAACACTCCTGCAGTGATCTCGCGCCAACACCCGGTGGATCGAGCGACTGAATTTT
Organism: Flavobacteriaceae bacterium; assembly: GCA_002716845.1. GTDB lineage: Bacteria > Bacteroidota > Bacteroidia > Flavobacteriales > Flavobacteriaceae > UBA8316. The sequence continues at coordinate 8,079 of PBCE01000035.1, forward strand.
TTTGATGATTTTTTTTAATGCTTTTGCTTCAATCACTATGTTTTGTGTAAAAGCCAAATCATCTATTATATTTTCATCAGATCTACGCAGATATCCACTGTTGTCAATACTTCCGATCAAGAATTCAGCGACTGGTTTTTCGACGTCGTTAAGGATTAAGTTCTTCAGCTGATTTTCTAAATATTCGTGAAAACTGGTCCCGCCTGAAAAATGAATTTCCCGGGTTTCATCATCGGAAGATTGATTGTTGGACTGAATCCTATAATTGGGGATTTCATCATCACTAAGATAAGAGTCAATATCAATATCCTCAGTGTCTATTTTTTGTTCATTTTGATAGTCATCAAAGGGATCTCCTTGGGTCTGTAATTCGTTTTCATCTACCTCTTTGCCTTTTTCAAGGGCAGGGTTTTCACCAATTTCAGAAATAATACGTTGTTCTAAGTCCAGAGTAGACAATTGAATGAGCCTCATCAACTGGATCTGTTGAGGAGATAGTTTCTGTGAGAGCTTTATCTGGAGCTGTTGCTTTAGCATTTCATGAAATTCCTTTCATAAAGATAAAAAAAGTCGTGGTAGCGGAATCAATTAAAACGCTGCGTTTTGCGGAGTCCGAGGAAAGGGAATGACATCCCTGATGTTGGACATCCCTGTGGTAAATAGAACAAGACGCTCAAATCCAAGACCAAAACCACTCTGTGGTGTACTTCCAAAACGGCGTAAATCGAGGTACCACCAAAGTTCGTCCGCATCTATTCCCATTTCCTCAATTCTCTTTTCTAAGACTTCCAAACGTTCCTCTCTCTGGGATCCGCCTACAATTTCTCCAATTCCTGGGAAGAGGATATCCATCGCCCGAACTGTCTTTTTGTCTTCGTTCATTCGCATATAAAAAGCTTTGATTTTGGCAGGGTAATCAAATAAAATTACAGGTGCATTAAAATGTTTTTCAACCAGATATCGCTCGTGTTCACTTTGGAGATCGGTTCCCCATTCTTCAACCAAATAATCAAATTTTTTCTTCTTATTGGGTTTGGAATTTTTTAGTATTTCTATGGCCTCTGTGTAGGAAACCCTCTTAAATTCATTTTCCACTACAAATTTGATCTTTTCAATCAAGCCCATCGGGCTTCTTTGTTGTTGGGGGAGTGATTTTTCCTCCTGGGTCAGCCGCTGGTCAAGAAATGCAAGGTCTTTTTTGCAGTGATCCAAAATGTGTTGCAGTGTGTATTTGATAAACTCCTCCGCCAAATCCATATTATCCGTTAGATCGTAAAATGCCATTTCAGGTTCAATCATCCAGAATTCGGCCAAGTGACGAGAGGTGTTTGAGTTTTCAGCACGAAAGGTTGGACCAAATGTATATACATTGCCCAACCCCTGAGCATAGGTTTCTGCCTCCAATTGCCCAGATACCGTCAGATTGGTTTCCTTGCCAAAAAAGTCTTTTTTATAATCGATATTTCCTTCATCATCTAAAGGCATATTTTTAGGATCCAATACACTGACCCTAAACATTTCTCCAGCTCCTTCAGCATCACTACCAGTAATAATCGGGGTGTGAACATAACAAAAACCTTTTTGGTTGAAAAATTGATGAATGGCAAAAGATAGTATAGAGCGTATCCGCATTACTGCGCTAAATGTAGCGGTCCTTACCCTGAGGTGGGCTTTTTCCCTCAAGAACTCAAAGCTGTGTTTCTTAGGTTGGATGGGATACAGGCCTGGGTCGGCTTCTCCAACAACGACAAGGCGGGATATTATAATTTCTAAAGATTGTCCTTTGCCCATACTTTCAACCAATTGACCTGTAATTTCAACTGCCGCACCGCTATTAATTTTTTTCAGTAATTGTGCATCAGTGTTTTCGTAATCAACAACGCATTGAAGGTTATCGATCGTAGATCCGTCATTGAGAGCTATAAACCGGTTGGCACGAAAAGTCTTTACCCATCCTTTGACAGTGATCGTCTCGTTTATTTTAGGTTGATCAATAATATCCGCTAATCGAAGGTGATTCATTGTCATAAATTTTCAGAGTAAAGATAGGCTTATTTACAAAATAGGATTATGGTTTTTTCTCATCCTCTTGGGGGACAATATTGATTTTAGGTTCTTTAATTACTTTCTCGACACTCACACTATCTTCAAGTGAAATCAACAATGAAGGCAAAAGGATCAAATTCGCCAACATAGCAAACAGTAAGGTAACCGATACCAGCCCACCCAAAGCCACCGTTCCGCCAAAATTTGAAGTCATAAAAACTGCAAAGCCAAAGAACAATACAATAGACGTGTAAAACATACTTACTGCGGTTTCTCTAAGTGCATTGTAAACTGCAGTTTTGATTTTCCATTTATGCTCAATTAGTTCCTGCCTGTACTTTGCTAAAAAATGAATAGTATCGTCCACAGAAATACCAAATGCAATACTAAACACCAATATGGTGGAGGGTTTGAGTGGTATCCCAGAGAACCCCATTACGCCAGCGGTGATGATCAGCGGAAGCAAGTTGGGGATAAGTGAGATGACGATCATTTTAAAAGAACGAAAAATATAAGCCATAAATACCGCGATGAGCAAAATGGCCAGTGAGAGTGAAATGATGAGGTTTCTAATAAGGTAGTGCGTTCCTTTTAAGTACAGTAAACTTTTACCGGTCATTTTGACCTCATAGCGATCCGGAGGAAAAATACGATCGATTTCGTTCGACAAGGCGACCTCTATTTCTTCTATCCGCGTTGTTGAAATATCCTTCATGAAAGTTGTCACTCTATTAAATTGAGAGGTGCTGTCCACATAATTTTCCATCAAGCTCTTGGCATCTTTGACATTTTGTAAGTAACTTCCTATAAAGGCATTTTCTTGACCGGTGGGAAGCTGGTAATAGTTGGGGTTTCCATTGTAATAAGCTTGCTTGATAAACTTGGCAGCACTAACGGCGGATATAGGTTTTGAAAGCTCTGGCGTTTGTTGAATGAATTCTTCCAATCGATCAATTCTTTTCAGTGTTGACAAACGGTTGGCCCCTCCTTTTCTTTTGGTATTAATCATGATCTCAATAGGAACAATGCCGTTAAACTCTTCATCAAAAAAAGTAATTTCTTTAAAAAAAGAAGCTTTTTTTGGCATGTCTTCAATTATACTTCCGGAAATTTTAATCTGGCAGATCCCTGTGATTCCCAATATCAAGCCCATTATAGAGATCAGAAAGACATTAATTCTTTTGTATCGGACCTTCTTTTCCATCCATTCAATAAAAATTTTTAAATATAAACTGTTCAAGTGCTTTAGATGTTTTTCGCTGGGGCTGTTCATAAAACTGTAAACGATGGGTATGATGAGAAGGGAAAGCAGAAAAATAGCGATGATATTGACTGAGGCCACAATTCCAAATTCTTTTAAAACTGTACTGTCGGTCAATATAAATGTAGCGAACCCAGAGGCAGTTGTTAGATTGGTCATCAGGGTAGCATTGCCAATTTTCATGATGACCCTTTGTAATGACTTTACCTTGTTCCCGTGTTTGGAAACTTCTTGTTGGTATTTATTGATGAGAAAAATACAATTTGGAACACCGATTACGATGATAAGCGGAGGAATTAGCGCGGTTAAAATAGTGATTTCATAGCCGAGCCACCCCAGTATTCCAAAAGCCCACATCACACCAATTATCACCACAAACATGGAGATAAAGGTGGCCCTAAAAGATCTGAAAAATAAAAAGAAAATTAAACTGGTAAGTAACATGGCCATGATCACAAAAAGGCCTATTTCATCGACGATATTTTGAGCGTTTAATGTCCTGATATAGGGCATTCCTGATATTTTTACATCCAGCCCTGTTTCGTTTTCAAAGGCACTTACCAGCGGTATAAAAGTTTTAAAAATAAAATCCTTTCGCTGTTCGGTATTGACGATTTCTTTATCTAGATATATGGCGGATCTAAAGGTTTCCCCCGATGCATTGAATATTATATTTTCATAGAACGGAAGCTCAAGAAGAAGTTTCTGTTTGAATTTTTCTATAGCAGTTACATTATCAGCAGCAGGATCATAAACAGGGGCCAACACGAACTTTTTAAGGGTTTCATCTTTGACCAATTCCTGAATGTTATTCGTAGATAAAGTAAACGCTACTTCAGAAAAATTTTCAATTTTGTCATTCAGGGCGATCCATTTATTAAAACTACCTGGATTAAAAAAATTAGAATCCTTAACGGCAATCACAATCAAGTTGCCTTCCTCCCCAAAGATTTCTACAAAGGCATCGTATTGAACATTTTCGGGGTGGTCTCTTGGTAGCAGATTTGCTTCAGTGTAGGTAAACCGCATATACTGCCACTGGCTGGATAATAGTAGGGTGGATATCAATACACCCAAAAGTATCGTGAAGCGATTTCTAAGAATAAAATTGGCGATGAAGCCCCAAAAATTTTGTTTTCGCTTCATTATCGTAAGAAACCAAATCCGAAAGGAATTATACCGTTAATATTTCTTTCTCTTTTATGCTAAGTATATCCTCTACCTTTTTGGTGAATTGGTCGGTGAGCTCCTGTACATCAATCTCAGCATTTTTTTGCAAGTCTTCAGAACTGTCGGTTTGCTTAATTTCATTATTGGCATCTTTCCGTGCATTTCTGATGCCTATTTTTGCATTTTCCGCCTCACTTTTGGCCAGTTTGACCAACTCTCTCCGCCTTTCCTCTGTCAATGGGGGGATGCTGATGATCAGAGATTCTCCATTGTTCATGGGATTGAACCCCAGGTTGGCTTGTAATATTCCCTTCTCTATTTCTGGCAACATTGCTTTTTCCCAAGGCTGAATGCTTAAGGTTCTTCCGTCGGGTGTATTGATATTGGCTACTTGGTTTAATGGGGTTTGATTTCCATAATAATCAATAAGAACACTGTTGAGCATAATTGGATTGGCCTTTCCCGCCCTAATGTTAAGTAGTTCCTTTTCTAAATGTTGCACCGACATTTCCATGCTTTCCTTTAAGGTTTCAATAATAATAGCTATTTCTTCATTCATTTTTACTAGAATTTAAAGATCAACTCGAGTTCCAATATTTTCGCCATTAATGATACGACTCAGATTTCCTTTGGTATTAATGTCAAAAACGATAATGGGCAAATTGTTTTCTTGACTCAGAGTAAAAGCAGTAGTATCCATTATTTTCAGACCTTTTTTTATAACATCATCAAACGATAATTGGTCAAATTTAATGGCGGATTTATTTTTCTCAGGGTCCTGGTCGTAAATACCGTCCACCCGGGTTCCTTTTAGAATTACATCGGCATTTATTTCAATGGCACGCAATACTGCTGCGGAGTCTGTTGTGAAATAAGGATTTCCTGTTCCTGAGCCAAGAATAACGACCCTTCCTTTTTCTAAATGTCGGGTGGCTCTTCTTTTAATAAATGGTTCTGCTATGGCCTCGATTCTTATGGCGGTTTGTAATCGGGTGGGTACTTGGTGATTTTCAAGTGCCGACTGCAAAGCCAAGCCATTGATCACAGTGGCCAGCATGCCCATATAATCTGCTTGCACACGATCCATACCTTCGCTCGAACCCGAAACACCTCTAAAAATATTGCCCCCTCCAATGACGATTGCGATCTGCGTTCCCTGTTCTTGGATTCCTTTAATTTCTGCGGCATAATTGTTTAGACGAATGGGATCTATGCCATGGTTTTGATGCCCCATAAGTGCCTCACCACTTAATTTGAGAAGAATTCTTTTGTATTTCATAGCCAAGAATTTAACAAATATAGCAAATATAGAGGGAACCCTTATACCGCTTTTAAACTCAAATCTACTTGAACGGCTCCATAGGTAACAGCACCCATCGATACGTAATCCACGCCTGTTTCTGCATAAGAAACCAATCGGTCCTCTGTAATATTACCTGAGGCTTCGGTTTCAAATTTCCCATCTATTTTTTTAACATTTTGTTTTAATGTATCTGGCGTCATATTGTCCAACAATATTCTGTCTACCCAAGGGAACTCCATCACCTGATCAATTTCTAAAACACCCCTAACCTCAACAATGACAGGGAGGTCTAATTTTTTTTCATCGATGTAATTTTTTGTTTTTTCCAATGCTTTGCCAATCCCTCCACAAAAGTCTATATGATTATCCTTAATCATGATGGCATCAAACAATCCCATCCGGTGGTTGTAGCCACCACCAATGGAAACAGCCCACTTCTCTGGATATCGGAAACCTGGGGTTGTTTTTCGTGTATCTAAAATCTTACAGTTAGTATGCTGTATTTTTTTTGTCAATCGCTCAACATAGCTAGCAATTCCACTCATTCTTTGCATGCAGTTCAATACCAATCGCTCTGTCGCCAACACGGATTGGGCATTCCCGATAACTTTAAAAGCCACTGCCCCCGATGGTAGTATTTCTCCTTCTTGCACTAATAGTTCTAAGCACAAGGACGGATCATAATACCTAAAAATTTTTTCTGCCAACGAGATACCAGCAATCACGCAGTCCTCTTTTACCTGCAGCTCGGCTTTGCGCTGCACGGCAGAGTCAAAGCAAGCCAAACTGCTGTGATCGTGGCTCTCTATGTCCTCTTGTAAGGCTTGATCGATAAAGCGTTCAATGCCCACTTTGTATTGCTGGTAGAAATTATTCAACGTAATCGTGATTATAGAAAACCCCTTTATTTTTCTTTAGGTCTTGTGACTGTTTGATCATCAAATAAGCGACACTGACCATATTTCTCAATTCACAAATACCCAATGTGAGTTTATTTTGTTGGTAAATGTCTCTGGTTTCAAGGAAAATACTTTTTAATTCAAATTCTGCTTCTGTCAACCCCTGAGAGGTTTTAAATATCCCAACCTTGGAGGACATTAATTTTTGTAATTGTTTTTTCATTTTTCCGATTGAACTTATCTTTTGATCAGAAATTTGGTGTTCGCCCTCCCAGTAGGGAATCGTATTGTAAAATTCTTTTGGAGGCAAGCTTCTCGCTATTTGTTTGAGTGAATCTAAGGCGGCACGATGAGAGAAAACCAAAGACTCTAGCAGAGAATTGGACGCCAAACGATTGGCCCCATGCAATCCAGTGTGACTGCATTCCCCAATCGCATAAAGTCCTTTCAACTGACTCTCACCTTGATGGTTCACATGAATTCCTCCACAATAATAATGCGCAGCAGGAATCACGGGAATAGCATTTTGTGGGGGGTTGATTCCTATTTTTTGACAATTTTCCATTATGGTTGGAAATTGGTTTTGAAAATCATCCTCACTTATAGTACTACAATCCAATAGCACGTGAGGGTCTTGGGATTCATTCATCACTTCTGCTATAGAACGGGCAACTATATCTCGAGGAGCTAAATCAGCTTTTTCGTGGTATTCTAGCATAAACTCATCACCTGATAATGTTTTTAAAATCCCGCCTTCTCCTCGTACCGCCTCCGATATTAGAAAAGTGTTTCCATTAATTTTAGGGTAGAGAGCAGTAGGATGAAATTGAACAAAAGGAAGTCCTTCCATAAAAACTTTAGCCCGATATGCGGCCCCCAATCCGTCACCAGTAGCGTTTTTAGGGTTGGTGGTGTGAGAAAAAAGTTGTCCGGCGCCCCCCGTACTCAGCACCGTAATCTGAGCTGAAATTTTAATGATCTCTTGTTTTACATTTGAAATCACATAGGCGCCATAGCAGCGCTTGTAATCTGTTCCTGTATGGTGATCAGTGATCAAATCTACCAATGTGTGGTTTTCCAAAAGTGAAATATTGGAAAAGGTTTTTATTTTTTTGATCAGAGATTTTTGTATTTCTAATCCAGTCTTGTCTTTGTGGTGTACAATTCTTTTTTCAGAATGGCCGCCTTCACGCGTAAGGTGCAACCCGTTGCTGTTACTTTGGGTATCGAACTGCGCTCCCCATTCAATCAACTCATTCAGGCGCTCGTGACCCTCTTCAACAACAAACCTAACTACTGCTTCATCACAAGTACCAGCACCTGCTGTAAGAGTATCCTGAAAATGCTTGTCAAATGAATCTTTTTGAAAATTTGAGACCACAGCAATGCCGCCTTGAGCATATTTGGTGTTGCTCTCCAACAGATTATTTTTGGAAATGATGACCAGGTTGAGCTGTGGATTCAACGCTGCGACTTTTATGGCATAGGTTAATCCAGAGATACCACTTCCGATAACAAGTATATTGGTTTTCATATGATTACCCCAGCTTTAGCATCCTGGTAATGGGTAGATTTGCTTTTTTAATCAAATCTTCAGAAAGAATAATTTCTGGCTTTTCGTATTTCAAACATAGGTATAATTTTTCCAGCGTATTGAGTTTCATGAATGCACATTCGCTACAGGCGCAAGTATCGTCCTCTACTGGCGCAGGAATAAACGTCTTTTCTGGGCAGCGTTTTTTCATTTCATAAAGTATACCTGCTTCTGTTGCCACAATAAATTCTCGTACGTCGTCTTCTTGAACAAACTTCAATAAACCCGAAGTACTGCCTATGTATTCCGCGATATCCAACACTTGAGATTCACTCTCAGGATGAGCAATAAATTTAGCCTTAGGGTGTTCTTTGGCAAGGTTTACAATCTTATCAAATGAAAAAGCTTCATGAACAATACAGGAACCGTCCCACAAAATCATATCTCTTCCCGTTTCTCGGATCAAATACCGACCTAAGTTTTTGTCTGGAGCAAAAATAATGGTCTCACCTTTGGGAATAGCATCAATTACCCGAACGGCATTACTGGAGGTACAGACAATGGTACTCAGGGCTTTTATCTCTGCAGAGCAATTGATATAAGTCACCACATGGGCGCCATGATATTGATCGATAAATTTTTTAAAATCGACTGGGGGGCAGGAGTCCGCAAGAGAACAACCAGCATTCAGATCCGGCAGGATTACTTTTTTGGAGGGGTTGACGATCTTTGCAGTTTCTGCCATAAAATGAACCCCAGCGAAAACAATCATCTCAGCCGCTACTTTTTCAGCCGCTTGCGCCAAATAAAGACTGTCGCCAAGATAGTCGGCCAAATCTTGAATTTCAGCATCTTGATAGTAGTGTGCCATGATAACGGCATTTTTCTCCCTTTTCAGCTGCTTGATCTCGGCCACTAAATCTATGTCTTTGGGGACATCTTTGTTTATGAATCCCCGCTGATTCAGTCTGTTTAAAACCTCTTCTGAGGTGAGCTCCATATTAAATTGATTTATTACAAAATTATTAAAAATCGAGGATTTTCAATCCATACTGTCAAGATATTCCGTCGAGAACTTGCACGAATTGGTCTGGGCTCAGTGCGTTGTTAACCTCATACTGCCCGATGGAGGTTCTCCTGAGTGCACTCAAATAGCTACCCGATTCCAGCGCCTTACCATAATCATGTGCCAAAGAGCGGATATAGGTTCCTTTGGAGCAACAAACTTCAAAATTCACTGACGGTAGGGATATTTGCGTTAAATCAAACGATTTAATATTAACTGTTCTGGGGTGGATCTCTACCTTTTCTCCATTTCTTGCAAACTCATACAAGCGTTTTCCTTCCTTTTTTATGGCCGAGAAAATGGGAGGGTACTGCGCTATGGCTCCAACAAATTGTGCCCGGGTGGATGCCAACTGTTCTGGGGTGATGTGATCGATGGGGAAGTGTTGATCAAATGGAGTTTCCAGGTCATAGGAGGGAGTGGTAGCACCAAGGGTAATGGTCCCCGTATACTTTTTTTCAAGCTCCTGAATTTCCTGAATTTTTTTTGTCATTTTTCCAGTACACAGCACCAGTAAACCTGTGGCCAAAGGATCTAGAGTTCCCGCGTGGCCCACCTTAATCTTTTTTAGTTGGTATTTTCTCTTAAGCGCAGACCGTACTTTATTGACGACCTGAAAAGAGCTCCACTCTAAGGGTTTATCCATTAACAACAGCTGACCTTCTAAGATAGAATCCAACGACAAGTCCATATCAAATACTCATTAATAGGGCAAACGTACCCACAATAATGCAATACAAACTGAAATATTTCAGCTTGCTGTTTTTTACCAAGGCAACCATCCATTTACAAGCGAATACGCCCGTAATAAAAGCAGCGATAAAGCCGACCAATAAAGGAAAAAATGATACCGTATCTTGGGTCAGATCACCATCGATTACACTTTTGGCCATGGAACCTAAGATTAACGGAACCACCATTAAAAAAGAAAATCGTGCGGCCTTGTCCCTTTCTATTTTTAATAATACCGCCAGTGCGATGGTGGCGCCACTGCGAGAGATTCCGGGTAAAATGGCAATGGCCTGAATGATCCCGATGTAGAGTGCGTGGACATAACTCAAGTCGTTACGACTCTCCCTAACCCTGTCTGCAAAGAATAACAATATGGCCGTCACAAGTAATAACGAACCGACTAAAGCTATTTTCCCATCAAACAATGCCGCTATAAAATCCTCAAAAAAAAGACCCATAAAAACAGCGGGAATCATAGAAATGATGATTTTGATACTAAATGCCCATCCCTCCCTAGTTTTTGAATTAATCAGGTCTGAGAGGATCGTTCCAATGTCTTTTTTGAACACATAAATTGTACTAAATGCAGTAGCCGCGTGCAAACTCAGGGTAAGTAGCAACCCTTGGTTTTTTGTATAATCATTCCCAAAAATAGCTTCAACCAACTCCAAATGACCGCTGGAGGATACGGGAAGAAACTCCGTTAAGCCCTGAACAATTCCGAGTATTAGGGCCTCTATAAAGTTCATTTATTTTTTTTTTGAGGCATTAAAATGGCATATATCGCTACACCAAAACCGAGAAGTACTATGGTGGGGGCCAATCTGATTCTTCTAAAATTGAAAATTTCTGGGTTGAAAACATTAGGATCATCGCTCCCACCTCCTGACATCAAGATAAATCCTATTGCAATCAACGAAAAGGAAAGAAGAAGAAATTTATAATTCCTTTTTCCAAAAAGTATTACTTTTTTTTGACTTTCTTGGCTCATATATCGGGGTTTAATTAACGGCGTCAGATTTTAAATTTAGATATCGTTGAGTTGCAAAAAAGGTGCTCAATAGGGTGATTAACATACCCAGTAAAAATACGCCGACAAAAATCAAAGCAGGTTCTGTTGGGTTTTGAAGGATTTTTAGCTCAGGAAACTTTTTTTGTATTTCAAAAATCAAAACAGCCATTCCTACCATGGCAATGACCGCACCAATACAACTCATCAGCAGATGCGTTTGGATAAAAGGGCGACGTATAAACCTTTTGGTAGCTCCAACCAATTGCATGGTTTTGATGATCAACCTTTTGGAATAAATAGACAATCGAATGGAGCTATTGATCAATAATACGGCCACCAAAATAAATACACCACTGGTCACGAGCATCCAGAATGTTATCTTTTTAATGTTTTCGTCCAGTAAATCTAAAAGTGGTTTATCGTAAACCACCTCGTCTACATAGCTGTACATACCTATGTCTTTACTTAGTTTGGAAACCACAGCAGGGTTTAAAAAGGCCGCCTTAAAATAGACGTCTATAGAGTTGAGCAGGGGGTTGTATCCTAAAAATTCCATAAAATCCTCACCAATTTCATTGGCGTGGCGTTGGGAAGCTTCTTCTTTAGATACATAATTGACCTTCTTGGTGGCCTTGTTGAGGCTTAGGGTTTTCTGAAGTTGCTTTAATTCAATTTCTTTTACCCCATCGTCTACATATATGGTCATTACTATTTGTTCTTTAAAGTAATCCGCAACTTTTTTTGAGTTGAAAAGCAAGATCCCCAACATCCCACTGAGGAATAAAACCAAAGAAATACTGATCACCACCGACAGGTAGGTGGAGATCAATCTTCTTTTATTAAACTTTTCTTCGTACAGCTGTTTCAATGGAAAAATATTTCTATAAATTTAAAAAACCCTAAGCAATATAAACCTTGCGTGTCAGAAACTTTTTCCTTTCCTGCAATAAGCTTATTTTTACGCATTCAAAAAAATGGTCTTAAATGAACTATAATTTTCAGGAAATTGAAAAAAAATGGCAGGCCCACTGGGCTTCCCAAAAAACGTTTAGAGCCAGCGAAAACAGCGATCTGCCAAAATATTATGTGCTCGATATGTTTCCCTACCCCTCTGGCGCTGGATTGCATGTAGGCCATCCATTGGGATACATCGCCAGTGATATTATTGCCCGCCACAGAAGACACTTAGGGTTTAATGTCTTGCATCCACAAGGCTACGATTCTTTTGGACTTCCAGCAGAACAATACGCCATACAAACTGGACAGCATCCTGCAAAAACAACCACCACCAATATCAACCGTTACCGCGAGCAATTGGACAGAATGGGTTTTTCTTTCGATTGGGACCGTGAAGTGCGTACCTCTGATCCAAGTTATTACCGATGGACCCAGTGGATATTTTTAAAACTTTTTGAGTCCTACTATGACCTCGATGCAGATAAAGCTAAACCGATTGCTGCGTTGATCTTACGATTTGAAAAGGAGGGTAATAAAAAAGTAAAAGCCCACTGTGATCCTGAAACCCCCGTTTTCGATGCTGCCCAATGGAATGTTTTCGATCTTTTGGAAAAACAAAAAGTTTTACTGCACTATCGTCTCACTTATTTGTCTTTTACAGAGGTTAATTGGTGTCCAGCACTTGGGACAGTTTTGGCAAATGACGAAATTGTAAATGGAGTTTCAGAACGTGGAGGTCATCCTGTTACAAAGAAGAAAATGAGGCAGTGGAGCATGCGACTTGGCGCTTATGCCAATCGATTGCTGGAAGACCTTAACGATTTGGACTGGTCCGATGCGCTCAAGGAGATGCAAAAAAATTGGATTGGTAAATCGGTAGGGGCAAACATCTATTTTAAAATCGAAAACCACCCTGAAAAACTGGAGGTTTTTACCACCCGTCCAGATACCGTATTTGGTGTTTCCTATATGACCCTTGCCCCAGAACATACTCTCGTTAAAAAAATTACAAGTGTTGACCAACAAAAAGCTGTGGAGGGCTACATTGAAAAAGTAGCGGGAAAATCTGATCGGGAACGCCAAGCAGATGTAAAATCCATCAGCGGAGTATTTACTGGGGCCCATGCGCTCCATCCTTTTACGGGGCAGCGGATTCCCATATGGATAGGGGAGTACGTTTTTGCAGGCTATGGAACAGGGGCGGTTATGGCAGTCCCTTCAGGTGACCAGCGGGACTTCGATTTTGCTATTCATTTTGGTCTGCCCATCATAAATATTTTTAAAGGGAAAGACATTTCCCAAGGCGCTTTCTCCGACAAAGAAAATTTTGTCCTTACTCACTCAGGGTTTTTAGAGGGTATGGACTACAAAAGTGCTATGGAGAAAGTGATTTATGAATTGGAATACCAAAAATGCGGGGAGGGAACGGTGAATTTTAGATTAAGGGATGCCATCTTCAGCCGTCAACGGTATTGGGGGGAACCCATCCCTATGTATTTTAAAAATGATATCCCAATACCCCTACCTGAAGCCTGTCTGCCCTTAAAATTGCCCGATATTGAAAAATACCTCCCAACCGAAGAGGGCAAACCCCCATTGGGGAGGGCAAAAAAATGGGCTTGGGACGAAGCCCAGCAGGAGGTGGTCCCTAATAATCGGATTGATCACCAAACTGTCTTTCCACTTGAGTTAAATACCATGCCCGGTTGGGCAGGAAGCAGCTGGTATTTTAACAGATACATGGATGCTCAAAATAAAAAGGAGTGGGCAGGCCAAGAAGCATTAAAATATTGGAAAAATGTTGATTTCTACATGGGGGGGAGTGAACATGCTACGGGACATCTTTTATACTCCCGATTTTGGCAAAAAGTGCTTTTTGACTTGGGCCATGTCGATCAGAAAGAATACGCCAAGAAGATTGTCAATCAGGGGATGATACTTGGGAATTCCGCTTTTATTTACCGTAAAAAAGGTACCCATACCTATGTGTCAAAAGGCTTGGTTGGCGATAATGTTGTTGAACCTATTCATGTAGATGTCTCTATGGTAAATGCCCAAGACGAGCTGGATTTAGACGAATTGAAGCAATGGCAGCAAGATTTTCAACATGCGGAATTTGTATTGGAAAATAAAAAATACATTGTGGGGAGAGAGGTGGAAAAAATGTCCAAGTCGAAATACAATGTGGTCAACCCCGATGAAATATGTGACACTTATGGCGCTGATACCCTCAGGATGTACGAAATGTTTTTAGGACCTATTGAGCAAGATAAGCCCTGGAATACCGCAGGAATATCTGGTGTCCACAATTTTCTCAAGAAGTTTTGGAGATTGTTCTACCATCAAAATGATTGGTCTGTTACCGATACTCCTCCTCAAACAGAAAGTTTAAAGATTCTGCACCAAACCATTAAAAAAGTCTCCGTTGATTTGGACCGTTTGTCCTTCAATACCTGCGTGAGCACTTTTATGATTTGCATCAATGAGTTAACTGCCCTAAAGTGTTCGAACAAATCTATCTTGGAGCCTCTGTTGGTTCTACTCTCTCCTTTTGCACCTCATTTTTGCGAAGAATTGTGGGAGCGATTGGGACACACACAGTCAATTGCTTTTGCTCCATATCCTGTATACGACGCATCTAAAATCATTGAAAAAACAAAGAAGTATCCGGTTTCTTTTAATGGTAAAATGCGCTTCACGCTCCACCTGTCCCTTGATTTGGGAGTAGAGGACATCAAGGAGATCGTTATGAAGGAAACCCAGACTTCAGATCAGTTGAAGGGGGCAGCGCCTAAAAAAATTATTATAGTACCCGGTAAGATCATCAATATCGTAGTTTGATGACCGACCTGCAGATAGAAATTATAGGACTAATTGCCGCTGTTTTGACCACCTTTGCATTTGTTCCACAAGTTCTTAAGATCTGGAAAAAAAGAGATGCCAGCGGTGTTTCATTAAGCATGTACTTGATCATGTTTGCAGGGATTTGCATCTGGTTTTGCTATGGAATGCTGATCAACAGTTTTGCGGTAATGGTCGCCAACTTGGTTTCTGGAGTTCTCCAACTCTTTATCATTGTTTTTGCCCTTAAAAATCGTAAGGACAAATGATTGGGGTTGGGTTACAATTGAACTTGTCTCTTGATTTGCTGATTCAGGGATATAAAAGTCTCCGTTCTGGAGACCCCTTCAATGGCTTGAATTTTATGATTTAATAAAGACATCAGGTGCTCATTGTCCTCACAAATGATCTTGATTAACACACTCCAATGTCCTGTGGTATAGTGACATTCAATTACCTCTGGGATTTTTTCCAGTTGCTTAACTGCCTCGGGGTTTCTCACAGCTTTCTCCAGATATATTCCGATAAATGCTACGGTTTTAAATCCTAATATTTTGGGGTTTAAAATTATCTGAGAACCTGAAATTAGACCACAGCCCTCCAGTTTTTTTAAACGTTGGTGGACTGCTGCTCCAGAGATGCCTGCAGATTTTGCTATTTCATTGATCGACTTGCGGGCATCGAGCATCAAAGCGCGGAGAATAATCTTGTCTAAGCCATCAATTAATATTTTTTCGTTTTTGGTCTTCAAGGTTTAAAGATTTAATAAAAAATAATTTTTAAATTAAGAAAAATAATAAAGTTATAACTTTAAATTAAAATTATATAGTTGTGTAATCCATGAAAAAGTACGTCTTAGCAGGAGCAAGTTTTGCCCTATTATCAGTTATTTTAGGTGCCTTTGCAAGTCATGCCCTAAAGCCGGTCTTTGAGGCAGAGGTCTTGGCTTCTTACCAAACAGGGATACGCTATATGATGTATCACGGGTTGACTTTATTAATCTTGTCGCAGATACCAATTTTGCAGAGCAAGTGGATTTTCCGAATGTTTTTTTGGGGAATAATCTTTTTTTCCTTTAGCATATTTATACTTTGTGTCGGAAAATTAACCCCTGTAGAATTTTCATGTATGGGACCCATAACTCCTATTGGAGGAAGTCTGTTGATACTGGGTTGGATATTGTTGATTAAAAAAACTATTCAATCATAACGAGGATAGTGCTGGTCTATTAATCGTTCTCGAGGATGTATTTTTCAATGGCCATACTCATCGAGGGAGTATCCGGAGTTGGGGCTTTGATATCGATCCTCAATTTTGCTTTATCTGCAGCAAACACTGTTGCATTGCCATAGGCAGCGATCCTTGTGTTGTTCTGTTCAAAATCTGGAAAATTTTTCATCAGCGACTCTATCCCTGATGGACTAAAAAAGACCAATACATCATAGTATACATCTCTTAAATCTGATAAATCACTCACTACAGTTTTATAAAGCTGGGCACGCTGCCAGTTTACACCCATGGCATCAAGACCGTTGGGGATACTAGGAGAAAGAACATCGGAAGAAGGCAACAAAAAGCTTTCTTTTTCGAATTTCATAAAAATGTCTTCCAGGTCGTTGACACTTTTTTTACCTACGTAAATTTTACGTTTGCGGTACACCACATATTTCTGAAGATAGTAGGCCACCGCTTCCGATTGACAAAAATATTTAGTAGCATCGGGTACTTTGTAACGCATTTCCTCTGTGATTCTAAAAAAATGATCAACAGCATTTCTGCTGGTCAGGATCACATTGTTAAAGTCCGAAAAATTTATTTTTTGTAATCTTACTTCTTTGGCAGACAATCCCTCTACGTGGATAAAAGGACGAAAATCGATTTTTAACTTGTGTTTCTCTTTTAGTTTTGAATATGGAGATTTTTCACTTACAGGCTCAGGCTGGGAAACCAAAATAGTCTTCACTTTCATATATCTTCGAGTATTGCTTTTGTCTAAAATATTAACTTATAGAGCCAAAGCCAAGGCGCTATTTTGAATGCACAAAGATATAAAATTATATAAAACAACTGTCTTGGGTTACTTCCTAATATTCTCAAGTAAATTAAAAAATGACTGCTTAAAACATAACTGCACACTATAAGGATCAATGATAAAATATACAAGGGGGATTCATAAAAATTGTAATAATAAATTAAAAACAACAAAAATGCATAAAGGCTGATCATGCCATAATTCCCAAGACTCTTAAAAATGGTTTGTTGCAAAAGACCCGATTTCCCTAATATTTTAAAAATTAATAACAATAAAACATACCGACCAATAACAAACCCAGACAAAAATAAGCCAGATGAAAAAAAATTGATTTGAATCACCGGTGCTGTGGGTGCCAATTTAAAGGCAGCATCCGCCAAAAAAGAAAAAGTAACCAAAGAGATGAAGATCAAAAATAAATTGACAGCATGGTTGAGTTTGATGAATTTCTCCTTGTTGTATATTTTTATATAGCTGTCAATCCTCCAAAATGAAATGAGCATGTTCATCTGGAGTGGGTGTCGCTGATATACAAAGACAAAGAGCCCAAAAATTAAAATGATTAAAAAAGGGACCCACCCCTCTTGCGGATATAATTGGTCAGACCATTGCAACATCCCATAAAATTAAGGAAGTAATTCTATTCTCCATTTTATTGTTTACGATTTAGTATTTTTACCAAAGCGCCATGAATAAAGCATTAGTCATCATCCCCACCTATAACGAAGTTGAAAACATCCAAAAGATCATAGAATTGACCCTTAGGGTAGAAGATTTTAATATCCTCGTAGTTGACGATAGCTCCCCCGACGGAACCATTGATGTCGTAAAAGGTTTGGTAGAGAATCATTCCAACCGAATTTTTTATGTGGAACGAAAAAGTAAAGAAGGTCTTGGAAAGGCTTATATAAATGGATTTAATTGGGCAATCGAAAATAAATATGATTTTATCTTCGAAATGGATGCAGACCTCTCTCACGATCCTAGGGAACTGGCCCCCATGCTTTCTTACTTGAGGGAAGATAAAGACATTGTCATTGGTTCCCGATACATAAAAGGCATCAATGTGGTCAATTGGCCACTGAGCAGAATTCTACTGTCCTATCTTGCTTCCCTATATGTAAGGTGGACAACTTTTATGCCCATTAAAGACCCTACTGCAGGGTTCGTAGGATATAGAAGGACTGCCTTGGAGGTATTGAATCTGGAGAAAATAAAATTTGTTGGTTATGCTTTTCAAATTGAAATGAAGTTCAAGCTATGGAAAAGAGGCTTCAGTTGCGTTGAGCACCCCATTGTATTTACCAACAGAATTAGGGGCGCCTCCAAAATGAATGGGAAAATAATTTGGGAGGCACTACCATCCGTCTTAATTTTACAATTAGATCATTTACTTAATCGAGATTGATGCGGGAAACATTAATTCAAAATGCCCAATTGGTGAACGAGGGATTGATATCCCAAAAAGATATTTTAGTCCGGGGAGATAAAATTGAAAAAATCAGCAATCATATTGCACCCAAAGGAAATGAAC
Organism: Flavobacteriaceae bacterium; assembly: GCA_002716845.1. Classification (GTDB taxonomy): domain Bacteria; phylum Bacteroidota; class Bacteroidia; order Flavobacteriales; family Flavobacteriaceae; genus UBA8316. The sequence continues at coordinate 26,466 of PBCE01000035.1, forward strand.
TTTGTGTGGATGCCACGGGTCTTCACCTTTTGCCAGGATGGATCGATGACCAAGTACACTTTAGGGAACCAGGACTAACCCATAAAGCCACAATAGCCTCCGAGTCTCGAGCTGCAGTGGCCGGCGGGATCACTTCTTTTCTCGAAATGCCCAACACCCAACCCCAAACCACGACCCAAGCAGCTTTGGAAGACAAATTGCGTACGGCTAAAAAAAGTTCCATAGCGAATTATGGATTTCTATTCGGAGGAACCAACGATAACTTAGAGGACATCAAGACGTTTGATACCCAGCGCGCCGCAGGATTAAAATTATTTTTAGGATCTTCCACAGGGAATATGTTGGTTGACGATGAGCAAGTTTTAAGGAATATTTTTTCAAGTACTGATTTACCCATTGCTGTTCACTGTGAAGACGAAAAAACCATTCGGAAGAATTTAGAGGAATACATTGCCCAGTTTGGAGACGACATCCCCATCGAAAAACATCCAGAAATACGGAGTGAAACTGCTTGTTATCTTTCTTCATCCCGGGCTATAGCACTGGCCAAATCCACGGGAGCTCGACTGCATGTTTTTCACCTTTCTACAGCAAAGGAAACAGCCTTGTTTTCAAATGAGCTTCCCATCACAGAAAAGAAAATTACCGCCGAGGTTTGCATACACCACCTTTGGTTTTCAGAGGAAGACTACGCCGAAAAAGGAACCGCGATTAAATGGAATCCTGCAATAAAAAAGACCACTGATAGGGATGCACTTTGGCAAGCGCTCAACGAGGATAGAATTGATATTTTGGCCACCGATCACGCCCCCCACGCATGGGAAGAAAAACAAAATCCCTACACTAAGGCCCAATCGGGTGGTCCGCTGGTACAACACGCATACCCGGCTCTGCTAACGGCAGTAAATCAAGCTAAAATCACTTTGGAAAAATTGGTTGAAAAGACCTGCCACAATCCCGCCCTCCTTTTTAGAATTCAAAATCGGGGGTTCCTGAGGGAAGGCTTCTATGCCGATTTGGTATTGGTTGACCTAAAAAAGAAATTTAAAGTGACCAAGGAAAATCTATTGTACAAATGCGGTTGGTCTCCTTTTGATGGAATCACTTTCGAAGGCAGTGTAGTCAAAACCTTTGTCAATGGAAATTTGGTTTACAATGAAGGCGAAATTGTTGAAAGTGCACTAGGTAAAAGATTAACATTCGATCGATGAATTCAAGGATATTTTTATTGCCGTTGCTGTTTTTTTTCGGAGCCTGTTCAGAATTTGGGGATAACAGACCCCCTGATAATCTAATTCCTCCCATGCAGATGTCTGATGTAATGATGGACATTATTTTAATGAAAAACATCAAACGCAATGGCTATGCAGACTCCACTAAAGCCCACCTTTTGGTAGAACAATACCTTATTGATAAATACGGAATCGACAGCCTACAGCTGGCGTTCAGCCAAGAATATTACGCTCAAAACCCCAAAAAGTACCTCACCATTTTCAAAGAAACCCAGCGTAAACTAACCCACCTTAAAGACAGCATTCAAGTGGAAATGAATCGGGATGAGGACGAACAGTAAAGCCATCGGATTGTGCTTACCTTAGGAAGTCTACAACCGCTGTGTATTTAAAATCGATATAGTGTTTTATTTTTTCGCCATCAATCTTTTTAGACGTATACTGACTCAAAATCATCGCCCGTGTTAGAAAGCGTTTTCTCAGGCCAAAAAACTCACCAATGTGCTCTAAAGCCCAAAAAAGAAAAAGTATGCTTTTGGATAAATGCTTCACCCGATTGCTGTGATTGGACATTTTCCTCAGTTGAAGGGCCAGTGCTTTTCCCGACCAATTTTCAGCGACCAAAATAAATCGTTCCCCCTGAATTTCTGATTGCATGAGTTGACACATCACCTCGACTACATCATCGATACCAACATAGCCATTGGTTCCTGATGTGTAAAAACGAAATCCTTTTTTATAACGATCTATAATTTTTTCAAAGGGACTGCCTGCCCCCATTATTATCCCAGGATTTACAATCACAGCATTCAAGCCTTCCTGCATTCCCCGCCAAACCTCCATTTCGCCACCGTATTTTGAGTAGGCATAAGGGGTCTTGTCTGTGTGATTGTCCCAGGGGGTGTTTTCGTCGATAATGGGATGGGTAGGGTCGCTTCCCAAAGCTGCAATTGAACTGACATAAACTAATTTTTTGATCTCATTTTCCAAACACAGGTCTACTAGAAAAGTAGTCCCCCTCTCATTGATTTCCAAAAGCTTTTTAGCGTCTTTTTGCGACAAAGAGATAAAACCTGCACAATGGTAAACATCGGTGATATCTTTGAAAGCAGCCGTCAAACTGGGATAGTTTCTAAAGTCTGCTTTTCTCCAAAGGATTTTTTCGAAGCGTGCTTTCGCGTCAGAAAAATTCGATTTAAAAAGTTTCCAGACCTGCTCCTTGTTAGACTCGTGTCTGAATAGTGCTACTGGAAAAACGTTGTCATTTGCCAGCTTACACAATAAATTTGAGCCGATGAAACCCGTTGCACCCGTGACTAAAACCATAAATTAAAACTAATGCTTTTTAAATAATAATTTTTTGTTTTAGGGCATAAATATATCTTTGTGACCAAATCGATATAATGCAGAAAAATTTTGTAGAAGAACTTCGTTGGAGGGGCATGTTACACGACATTACACCTGAAACCGAGGACTATCTGAACCAAAACACCACCTCAGGTTACATTGGTTTTGATCCCACAGCCGACTCACTCCACATTGGTAGTTTGGTTCAAATCATGATTTTGATCCATTTCCAAAACGCTGGCCACAGGCCCGTTGCCCTAATGGGTGGCGCCACAGGAATGATAGGAGACCCTTCGGGGAAGTCCGACGAAAGAAACCTTTTGGACGCCACAACGCTCGATAATAACCTTAAAGGTATTGCAAGTCAATTGCAAAAATTTCTAGATTTCAATGAGGAGAACCCTGTCTCAGCCCAACTAGTAAACAACCTGGAATGGATGAAAGACTATACACTGATCGATTTTTCTCGCGACATTGGAAAGCACCTCACCGTCAATTATATGATGGCAAAAGATTCCGTTAAAAAAAGATTGGGTAGTGAGGCCAAAGAAGGCATGTCGTTTACAGAATTCACCTACCAATTACTCCAAGGATATGATTTTTTACATCTCTATCAGCAGATGGATTGCAAGGTGCAGATGGGAGGGAGTGATCAATGGGGAAACATCACTACTGGGACCGAGCTCATCCGTCGTAAACTTCAGGGCAAAGCCTATGCTATTACTTGTCCATTGATCACCAAAGCCGATGGCTCAAAGTTTGGAAAAACAGAGAGTGGGAATGTGTGGTTGGACAAAAACCGCACTTCCACTTACAAGTTTTATCAGTACTGGCTCAATGCTTCGGATGAAGATGCCGAAAAGTTCATTAAGATTTTTACGCTTTTAGAACAAACAGCCATAATGGATTTGATCCGTCAACATAACGAAAGCCCCCACCAGCGGTTACTACAAAAAACCATCGCTCAAGAAGTCACACGTATGGTCCATTCCGAGGAAGAACTTCAAAAAGCCATACAAGCAAGTGAAATTCTCTTTGGAAAGTCAACGGCTGAGGTCCTAAAAAATATAGATCTTCAGACTTTCTTAGAAGTTTTTGAAGGGGTTCCCCAAGCCAAGATATCTGTGGCTGAACTGAATCAAGGGATTGACATGATTACTCTTTTGGCGTCCAAAACCCAATTTTTGTCTTCCAACGGCGAGGCCAGTCGAGCACTAAAAGAAAACTCCATTTCGGTCAATAAAGTTAAGGTGGATGAAAATTACAGCATCAGAGCCAATGACCTTATAGATGGAAAATATGTACTGTTGCAAAGGGGTAAAAAAAATTACTTTATCGTTGAGATAATGGCCTAAATTACCATCAAGTTACATCCCCTGATTTCCGAGGTATCAAACCTACCCAAAACTTCAAACCGATGGTCAGCATGAACCTTTCCCAAATCTTGGGTGGCTATAAATGAGCAAGAATCTCGGTTGGCCAAGTCAATGATATTCAATCCACCACTCTGACCCCATCCCAGTTGGTTGAAAGGATCTTGATTTTCTCTCACACTGATGTGCATCCACGGGGGACAAACAAACATTCCCGATCCCTTGGAATAGGCCTGTGAGAACAATTCGGTCATACCGTATTCTGAATGAATATTTTTGCACCCAAATCCTTCGCACAACTTCTCATGAAGAGCCTCTCGGGTCAATTCTTTCCTTCTGCCTTTCATCCCCCCCGTTTCCATTACGATTGTGTTTTCTAAACTCAGTTTATAACACTCAATAAAATCCATCAAGGCAAATGAAACTCCAAATAAAAGCGTATTTTTCCCTTTTTGTTCCAACTCCAGTAATTTGTTTTTTAGGGCTTCCCATTGGTTCAGGTAAAAACCGCTCTCTTCCTGTCCACTTTCTTGAATCATCTGTTGAACCATGTATATTAGTGAAGAATCTGAACGCTCCAAATAGGAGGGTAATAATGCCAATACTGTGTATTGGTTTACAGGACCATAGAAGTATTCAAAACCCTTTTTAAAACTCATTTCATAATCGAACAAGTCGTGATAAAAATGTTTTGAGGTTTGTACTCCCGTAGTGGCGCTTGAGCTGAAAAACTGTGTAGGCTGTGCTTCAAAAGAGATCACCTTTTTAGATTTAAAGAATGTGATGGGCAGATGAGGAA
>PBCE01000036.1 GCA_002716845.1 Flavobacteriaceae bacterium
AATAAGGATTTCATTTTGACAGCCGAATAACAAAAGAATTATCCCCATTAGGGGTATGTAGGGAATTTGAAAATTCAATATCATGTAAATGATTTTACCCTTTCAATGAGGCAGTCAAATACTCCCGATTCATTCTGGCGACGTTTTCAAGTGAAATTCCTTTGGGGCACTCTACCTCGCATGCACCTGTATTTGTACAATTTCCAAAACCTTCTTCATCCATCTGATTGACCATATTTATCACCCTGTCAGTGGCCTCTACTTTTCCTTGTGGCAATAGAGCGTATTGAGAAACTTTGGCAGAAACAAATAACATTGCAGATGCATTTTTACAACTAGCTACACAAGCACCGCAGCCAATACAAGACGCCGCATCAAACGACTTATCGGCATCGTGCTTATCTATTGGAATGGCATTCGCGTCTTGGGTATTTCCAGATGTATTCACACTAACAAAACCTCCAGCTTGCTGGATACGATCAAAAGCCGATCTATCTACTGCTAAATCCTTGATTACAGGAAAAGCGTTTGCTCTAAAAGGTTCGATGGTAATGGTGTCTCCGTCTTTAAACTTTCGCATGTGCAATTGACAGGTGGTCACCAGTCGGTCTGGGCCATGGGCTTCTCCATTGATAAACATGGAACACATCCCACAAATTCCCTCACGACAATCGTGATCAAAAGCGACAGGATCCTCTCCGTTTCCAATGAGCTGTTCATTGTGCATGTCCATCATCTCCAAAAAAGACATGTCAGGTGAAACATCGGTGATATAATAAGTTACCATTTTTCCTTTGGCATCGACATTGGCTTGTCGCCATATTTTAAGTGTCAAATTCATTATATTCTTATTTGTACGAACGCGTTTTTACTTCAATTTCCTCGTAGTTCAAAATTTCCTTGTGCAGTTTGGCTTTTTCCGGCTCCCCCTGGTACTCCCAAGCAGATACAAAAGTATAGTTTTTGTCATCTCGGAGGGCTTCCCCCTCTGGGGTTTGTGATTCTTCCCTGAAGTGGCCTCCACAGGATTCGGTTCTCTCCAAGGCGTCTTTGGCGAACAGCTCGCCCAACTCAAGAAAATCGGCTACCCTTCCCGCCTTGGCCAACTGCTCATTAAATTCCTCCGCTGTTCCTGGAACATTTACATTTTTGTAGAAATCTACCCTCAAAGCTTTTATTTCCTCAATAGCTTCTTTTAAACCTTTCTCACTGCGCGACATACCACATTTGTCCCACATTATTTTTCCCAGTTTTTTGTGAAAGTAATCCACAGAGCGATTCCCTTCGTTGTTGATAAAAGCAGCGATACGGTCTTTGACCTCTTTCTCAGCGTCGTCAAACTCTGGGGTATCGTTGGCGATGGGCCCCGTCCTGATGTCATCGGCAAGATAATCTCCGATGGTATATGGCAAGACAAAATAGCCATCTGCTAATCCTTGCATCAAGGCAGAAGCCCCAAGACGGTTGGCACCGTGATCCGAAAAATTAGCTTCTCCAATGGCATAACAGCCTGGTATAGAAGTCATGAGATTATAATCGACCCAAACCCCACCCATGGTATAGTGAACGGCAGGATAAATCATCATCGGGGTTTCATAAGGATCATGATCAACAATCTTCTCATACATCTGAAAAAGGTTACCGTATTTAGCACGAACCACCTCTTGTCCCAGTTTTTTAACCAAGAGAGCATCATTTTGGTTCAATCCTTTTATATTGGCTTGCTCTTTTCCATAACGTGTAATTGCATCTGCAAAATCCAAATAAACCGCCTCTCCTGTGGCATTTACTCCATAGCCTGCATCACAACGCTCCTTAGCAGCGCGGGAGGCCACATCTCTAGGAACCAGGTTTCCAAAAGCGGGATAACGCCGTTCCAAATAGTAGTCTCGGTCTTCTTCAGCAATTTCGGTAGGACTTAAGGAGCCCGACCGAATGGCTTTTACGTCTTCAATATTTTTTGGCACCCATATTCTTCCATCATTTCTGAGTGACTCGGACATCAGTGTCAACTTTGATTGGTGTTCTCCCGATACAGGAATACAAGTCGGGTGAATTTGTGTAAAACAAGGATTCGCAAAATGAGCTCCACGTTTGTGAATCTTCCAAGAAGCAGATACATTACTGCCCATGGCATTTGTAGATAAAAAGAAAACATTGCCGTAACCCCCCGAGGCAATGACCACCGCATGGGCACTGTGGCGCTCTATGGCTCCACTGACCAAATTGCGGCTGATAATTCCCCTAGCTTTACCGTCGACCAAAACCAAATCCATCATCTCGTGACGGTTGTACATTTTAATTTTTCCACGACCAATTTGACGATTCATCGCCGAGTAGGCACCCAAAAGTAGCTGTTGCCCCGTCTGCCCTTTGGCATAAAATGTTCTGGATACTAATACCCCTCCAAAGGAACGATTGTCCAAAAGCCCTCCGTAATCTCGAGCAAAAGGTACGCCTTGAGCAACACATTGATCAATAATATTGGTCGATACCTCTGCCAAACGGTAAACATTAGACTCTCTCGAGCGATAATCCCCGCCCTTTACGGTATCATAAAAAAGACGATGGGTAGAATCCCCATCACCTTGATAGTTTTTAGCGGCATTGATGCCTCCCTGAGCTGCAATAGAGTGCGCGCGCCTGGGAGAATCTTGAAAACAAAAGGTTTTTACATTGTATCCCAATTCAGCCAAAGTAGCTGAGGCCGAGGCCCCTGCCAGTCCAGTTCCAACGACAATCACATCGATCAATCTCTTGTTGGCAGGACTCACCAGATTAATGTTACTCTTGTGATTGGTCCATTTTTCAGACAATTTCCCTTTAGGTACTTTAGAATCTAATTTTGCCATTTGATTATCCGTTTAAATGATGAAAAATTGCAATAAAAATAAAACCCGTAGGAATGACTAGGGCAAAAGCCGATGTTAACCATTTTAAACCACGTGTGTATTTGTTATTAAGGCCTACAGACTGGAATGAGGATGCAAAACCATGGTAGAGGTGTAACGCTAAAAAAATAAATGAAAGTGCATAGATCCCAACCCTTAATGGGCTATGGAATTTGTGAACCAATTCCCCATAATAGCGGTCTGGATCCTTGGGAAGAATTTCTACGTATTTATAATTCATTTCTGGAACCCAGAAATCATAAAAATGCAGGCCCAAAAAGGAAAGTACTACAATCCCTGATAAAATCATGTTTCTGGATACCCAACTGGCATTGGAGGCACCTTTAAATGAAATGTATTTGGAAGACCTGGACTTGTTGTTTTTTAATTCCAAAATAAATCCCATTACGAAGTGAAAAACAACACCAAATATCAATAAGGGCTGCAATACAAACTGCACTAAGGGGTTATTTCCCATAAAATGGGATAAAAAATTAAATGTCTTTTCACTAAATATTGAGGTAACGTTAATCGTAAAATGCTGTCCCAAAAAAAGAACTAAGAACAGTCCAGAAAGCGCCATAGCTACCTTACGTGCAATGGAAGTGGTAATCATTTTTTTTGGTTTAACAATACAAAATTAGTCCATAAACCTTGAATTAAAAAACCTTGATCGTTAAATTTTAAAGAGAATCCACGAATAAAAAATATGTTTAATATTACAAGTGCAAAAGCTCAGAAAATCAAATAATACTTAAACATAAAAGTTAAAACAAACGCCACTCGACATTAATTTAATAATTTTATGTCTATAAAGTTGATCAAAAAAATGCGTTACCCACCACTTTCTTCAAAATTATATGCCAAAAATAGAAATCGTTTTGTAAAAGAGATGAAAAACGGAGGCTTGGCAGTTTTTAATTCAAATGACATATATCCTATCAGTTCAGACAGCACGCTTCCTTTTGCTCAGCATCGAGATATTTTGTATCTCAGCGGTATTGACCAAGAGGAGAGCATTTTACTCTTATTCCCAGATGCTCCCGAACCCGAACATAGAGAAGTTTTATTTCTAAAAAAAACAGATGATTTGATCGCAATATGGGAGGGTCAAAAGCTCACTAAAGAAAACGCAACGGCATTGTCGGGGATTCAAACCGTTTATTGGTTAGAAAGCTTTGAAAAACAATTTAATGCATTGGCCAATAAAGCCAAGCTTTTCTACTTTAATACCAACGAACACCCCCGAGCAAAAATAGAAACACAAACACGGGAAGACCGATTTATTAAATGGGCAAAGGCCAAGTTTCCCAATCATCCCACTGACAAAAGTAATCTCATCTTACAAAGACTTCGGTCCGTTAAGGATCTTGAGGAAATCGGACAAATACAAAAAGCGGTAAAGATTTCTGAAAAAGGATTTAGAAGGGTTTTGCCATTTATAAAGCCCGGTATTTGGGAATATGAAATTGAAGCCGAATTTGCCCATGAATTCCTAAAAAATAGGTCCAAAGGTTTTGCTTACACCCCCATCATTGCCTCTGGGAAAAACAGTAATGTACTCCACTACATTGAAAACAATACCCAATGCAAGGCCGGAGACCTAATACTTATGGATGTAGGAGCAGAATTTGGAAACTATGCCAGTGACCTCACCCGAACAGTCCCTGTTTCAGGAAAATTCAACGCCAGACAACGCTCGGTTTACGAAGCGGTACTCCGGGTTGAAAATGCCGCTATTTCCCTACTAAAACCAGGTATTTTGATCAAGGAATACCAGCAAGAAGTTGGAAAGGTAATGACCGATGAATTGATGAAATTGGGCTTATTAGATCCAAAAATAGTGGTCAGTCAGGATCCTGATAAACCTGCCTATAAAAAATACTTTATGCACGGGACTTCCCATCACTTGGGACTGGATACCCACGATTACGGCCCCATGGATGCCCCGCTTCAAGCCCATATGGTTCTTACTGTGGAACCTGGGATATATATTCCGGAAGAAGGATTTGGTATTCGTATTGAAGACAATGTCGTGATTCAACCACAGGGCCCATCACTGGTATTAACCCAAAATATTCCCAAAGATCCTGACGAAATTGAAACCCTAATGTTGGGTTTTTAAACGCTGAAGTCTAACAGCTCTTTAAGGGGAATTTCAAAACCTCTGGCCATGCAAATCAAGGATTTAAAAGTGGGGTTTGTACTGCCCAATTCTATTCTTCGAAACGTAGATTATTCCATTTCCAATAAGTCACTTAATTTGCCTGAGTCAATTGGCGCTCTTTTCCCTAAGCTGCAATTATCAAACCCAATTATACAATTAAAATTTTATCGAAGTTTTACACGAAACCTTAATTAGAAAAGCCAAGCTATGTTTGTGATAAGAATTTAACAGAACATTTGTGTTCTTTTAGGGCAGAATTAATGTGTTTGTTGTGGGATAATATTAGATTAGTATCCTTACAGGTTTAACAACCACAATCTTTCCCGCAGCTTTTTTGAGTTGTGGGATTATTTTTTACTACAAACTTTTTAATGAGAAAATACAAGGACCACAATCCCAACAAGCTTGCTAGTAAATGCTGAAATACCTCCATTATTTTAGTATTTGATAGGTTATTAATGCCGCAATATATGCAATTATACTCATGGAGAAAAGTTGAATCACAGGCCATTTCCAACTATTTGTTTCTTTTTTTACGATCGCCAAAGTACTCATACACTGCATTGCAAAGGCGTAAAATATCATGATAGAAACCCCCGTAGCTGTATTGAACAGTAGGGTGCCGTCGGATCTTAGTTCCCTTCCCATTCTTTTCTTTATGGTTTCTGTCTCACCTTGATCTACACTATATAAGGTGGCCAATGTCCCCACAAAAACCTCTCGGGCAGCAAATGAACTGATCAAAGCAATCCCGATTTTCCAATCATATCCCAGGGGACGGATGAGCGGCTCTAACGTTTTTCCCAAAATTCCGATGTAAGAATTTTCTAATCTAACGGATGCTACTTTATTTTCAAACTCTGTTTTGCTCATCGATTGCGGAGCGTATTGTTGACTGATGGTCTCTTCTGCATCAGCGAAGTTTTTTCCTGGTCCAAATGAAGCCATAAACCACAATAAAACAGAAATGGCCAAAATTATCTTACCGGCCTCTGTTACAAAAGAACGGGTCTTTTCCCAAACGGTGAGGGCAACATTTTTTAGAAGAGGGAGCTTGTAGTTGGGCATTTCCACCACAAAATAGGACTTGTTACGTGTCTTCATAAATCCGTTGAGAATCGAGGCAAACAGTATTGCCATCAGGAACCCCAAAAAATAGAGTCCCATTAGGGTCAAACCCTGATAATTGATTCCCAGAAACCGATCATCGGGTATCACCAAAGAGATAAGAATCATGTAGACCGGTATACGAGCGGAGCAGGTAGTGAAAGGAACTACCAAAATGGTTATCAACCGCTCTTTCCAGTTTTCGATATTTCTGGTCGCCATCACGGCGGGAATGGCACAAGCAGTTCCTGAAATTAATGGAACCACACTTTTCCCACTGAGGCCAAATTTTCTTAGCCCTCGGTCCATCAAAAATACCACACGGCTCATGTAACCGGTTTCCTCCAAAATGGAAATAAACATAAAGAGAAAAACGATCTGGGGAATAAATATTACAATCCCCCCCAAGCCAGAAATCACTCCCTCTGCGATCAAATCCGTAAAAACACCAGGCGGGAGTTGCTGCTTTGTCCATTTGCTGAGTTGGGCGAAACTACTGTCTATAAAATCCATTGGGATACTGCTCCAATCAAAAATGGCTTGGAAAATGCTGAGGAGTATCATGAAAAATATCACATATCCCCAAAATTTATGAATCAATAAATTATCCAATTTACTTCGCAAGTCTTTGGCTTCTTCTCGGTTTACGGTATAGGCCTCTTTTAAGGTTCTATTAATGGTTTGATATCGTTTGATGGTTTCCCGTTGCTGTAGTTTTTTTAGGTAAGATTTTGATTGGGTTTTAAATTCGGTGCTGTTCGCTACTTTTTGCCGCTCCAATTTGGTAAAATTTACGTCTTGGGTGATGACCAGCCACAGCTTGAAAAGGGATTGGTCGGGGAAAGCCTTTCGCAGGCTTTCAAAATAAGGTTCGTCTATGGTGGTAAGGTCAAATAAGGGAGTGGTGTTCAGCTTTCTATACGATACAAGAACTTGTTTGAGCTGATCTATCCCAGTCTTTAGTCTTGTGCTGATGAGAATCACCCGTGTTTCAAGTAGCTCCTCCAACTTCTCCAAATCTATTTTAATCCCTTTTCGGCGCATCTGATCCGACATATTGATGACCAAAACAGTAGGGATTTCTAAATCTTTGATTTGCGTAAACAACAACAAGTTGCGTTTTAGGTTTTCTACGTCGGTCACCACAACGGTTACATCGGGAAAATCTAAATCATTTTTATTGAGCAGCAATTCAACCACCACGCTCTCGTCATTAGACGAAGCATTGAGGCTATAGGTCCCTGGCAAATCAAGGATTCTCGCTTTGGTCCCTCGGTCTAAACGACAGCTCCCCTGTTTTTTTTCTACCGTAATACCGGGATAGTTACCCACCTTTTGGTTTAATCCAGTCAATGCGTTGAAGACAGAAGTTTTTCCCGTATTGGGATTGCCGATTAGGGCAACATTGATGTTGTTAATCATCACCAAATGGTTTAACCATGATGCAGCGCGCAACCTCCTTTCGGATAACCAAATGGGTTTCATCAACGTTTAAATAAAGGGGGTCATGAAAAGGAGCTAAATAGAGGAGAGAAACTTCGTTACCAGGAAGACAACCCATTTCAATGAGTTTCAATGGCAAAACATCCGTTTCTATAGATTTGATGATTGCTTTTTGTCCGATGGCCAACTGATCGAGGGAGATCATTATTTAGAATGATTTTAAAAAGACAAAATTATAAATTTAGATAGATTAGCTGTGGGAAAGTAGCAGGAATTTACGCTGGAAAAAATTCCGCCATCAAAACCTCCAATTCTACTAAAAGTCTTTCAATATCCTCGGCATCCGTTCCGTCATAAAACCCTCTGATCCTTTGGTTGGGGTCCACCAAAATAAAATTTTCGGTATGGATCATATCAAATGGGCCTCCGTCTCCATCTTCTTTGACCGCCAAATAAGACTTCCTCGCCAATTGGTAAATCGCCTTTTTCTCTCCGGTTACCAGATGCCATTTTGCATCAACTACCCCTTTTTCTATCGCATATTTTCTTAATTGAGGTACAGTGTCTATTTCGGGGGTAACCGAATGTGAAAGAATTAAAACGTGGGGATTGTCCATTATCTTTTTCTGTACTAAAACCAAGTGGTCTGTCATGGCAATACAAATGGTCGGGCAAGTGGTAAAAAAGAAATCCGCAATATATATTTTCCCTTTAAAATCCTTTTGAGTGACCTTTTTTCCATTTTGATTGGTCAGCGAAAAATCTGCAATTCGATGGTATTTTTTTTGATGCTGAAGTGTGCTGTCCACTAGCTCAAAATTTACCATAGCAGGTTGGAAGACGGGTAGTCTGGGTGTAGGGGTTAGTGCGTCGAAAAACAAAGCCAGAATTACCATTGAAATACACAAAAATACTCCTAGAAAATAGCGGTACTTTTTTAAAAAGATCATAACACAACAAAGATAGGTCATAAAAAAATATATTTTTTGGGTCTAAGGTTTTTGTTCAATTAATTCGTGAATCTCTGTAAAATTGGTAATTTTGATGTCCAAAAATATTTTGCTATGGAACCTATTCTCATAAAGGGCATACAGCTATTACTCAGCTTATCAATTCTTATTGTTTTGCACGAACTCGGTCATTTTATTCCGGCTAAGGTCTTTAAAACACGGGTTGAGAAATTCTTTCTTTTTTTCGACGTGAAATTTGCACTGATTAAAAAGAAATTCGGAGATACGGTCTATGGCATTGGATGGCTTCCCCTAGGTGGATATGTGAAAATCTCGGGCATGATAGACGAGAGTATGGATACTGAACAGATGCAACAAGAGCCGCAACCTTGGGAGTTTCGTAGTAAACCCGCTTGGCAACGTCTGATCATCATGCTGGGTGGCGTTACCGTCAATTTAATCCTGGGCTTCCTGATCTATACGATGATCCTTTTTGTGTGGGGAAAAAATACGCTGCCCAACAGCGCCCTGCCCATGGGTATGGGAGTAACATCCTTGGCAAAGGAAGTAGGTTTCCAAAAAGGTGATCAAATAATAAATGTCGATGGAAAAGCCCTTGATGTTGCTTTAGACATTAACAAAATGCTGCTGATTCGCTCCGTGGAGAAAGTAGAAGTTCAACACCCCAATGGTCGAAGAGAAACCTTGGAAATACCTGAAGATTTTGGTAGCAGAATGTTCAGCTCTGGACAAATGAACGTTTTATTTCCGCGTTTTCCCGCTAAAATTGACAGCGTACTAACCGACAAAAATGCCTATGCCGCAGGCTTTAGACCTGGGGACAAAATTGTCGGCGCAGACGACACCGTGATTGAGGATTGGGTGGAACTAAGAGACTATAATAACGACCGTGCCAATCAAATGATTCAGTATGTGGTGGCGCGAAACCAAGATCGAGATACCTTGAATTTGGTTTTGGACGTTGAGGGTAAAATGGGCGTCATCCCAGCAACTGGTATTAAAATAAATCAAATTGAGCTGTCCTTGGCCGAAAGCATACAGGAAGGATTCAGCTATGGTTACTGGACCCTTTTTGACTATGTCGCACAATTCAAATATGTGTTTACCAAAAAAGGGGCTTCACAATTGGGTGGTTTTGGTGCCATCGGTAGCTTGTTTCCTGACCAGTGGGATTGGAGGGCCTTTTGGGCCAGTACTGCCTTTATCTCCATTATTTTGGCGTTTATGAACCTGCTTCCCATTCCTGCATTGGACGGAGGACATGTTATGTTCTTGCTCTATGAAATGGTCAGTGGGAGAAAACCCAACGACAAATTCATGGAGTACGCGCAAATGACTGGATTTTTCCTTTTATTGGCACTTGTAATTTATGCCAATGGAAATGACCTTTTCCGCTTTCTTTCCAATTAATGATTCCTTTTGTAGTGACTCATTGATAATTACTATATTTATAAAATATAAAAATCAAATTCGATGATAAGGTTAGGCTTTTATTCTCTGTTTATTTCCCTTATTTTTCTTTCCAATGCAGCTGTATTGGGTCAAGAACCGAGGGTAAAAATTGATGATTTTATTTTTGAACACGACGGTTTCGAAGAAAATGAAGCTGGAGAAATTACCCCGGTAAACATCAAGGAAATCAATAAAAAGATACGCTTTTTTGTAGAGCAGCGCTATCCACAGATTGTTCAGTACACCCGGAATATTATTTGGGATGCTTATGAAACTTTCCTCAGTCCATATGATATTTATCACTATCATACCTTTATTGCGCAAGTAAAAGTTAACGATTTGGAACGTCTCAAGTATTTGGAAGTCATTTACAATCCTTTTACCAAAAGTGTTAGTGGAGATTTTGAATGGATTCCTGAAGACGAAGAGTTTTATTTGATTGACGAAAAAGAAGAGAAAAAAGAAAATGCCCCCGACCTGATTGCCTTGGGAATATCCAATCAAGAGCAAAAACCCCGTCTCAACGATTTTATTGTCGAGCACAAAGGGTTTTTAGAAGTGATGGAAAGGAAAAATTTAAAGGACAGTGAAATCGTCCCGATCAATATCATGGAGATCAACAAAGCCATTCGCGCCTTTGTAAACAGCAACTACGCCAATGTAGAATACAGCCGAAATATTATCTGGGATTCTTACAATTCTTTTCTTAGTCCCTTCGACAAATACCACCATCACAAATTCATTGCCCAAGTAAAAGTCAAAGATGTTAAAAGATTGAAATACCTCGAGGTGTACTACAATCCAGTCAGTAAAAATGTAAGCTCCGATTTTGAATGGATTGAGGAAGATGAAGAATTTTATAGGGTGAACGAATCTGACCAAGAATGAAAAAATCGGACTATTTTATACTGTCTGCTGCTTTTTTAAGTTTTGTTTTTTCCGTTTATCTGTGGTTTAACAATCAACAGCAGGAAGGGCTGTATGTCGGCATTTGGGTGCCTTCTATATTAGCAGCAGGAGGCTATTTTAAATTGATTTCAAAACAATGAGTCTCACCATTATTTTTGCATTTGGGCTAATCGTTTTTTTACTCTTTTTACTCGGTGTTTTTTTTAACAACCAAGAAGTGAAAACCAGTCAGCGCTCAAAAATTGAAAGCGACACCTTGGATTACGATGGCTCGGGAAATTTTGGTAGAATTCCCAACAAAAAACCAAAAAACAGAGCCCTATAAACCGGGTGACTTTTATCCGCTTCTCATATTTTGTAATTTATTTAAGTATGAAGCACTAAATTAAATTTTTTGAAAACCAAATTGACTTTAACGATAATTGGCACCATACAGGTGCTTCAGGCCATTCTTTATTCTGCGTTTGCCTCCTCCAGTATTGACATGATGTTTAATGTTGGTGAAGAAGCCGCTACCCTAGCGGTATTATTCCAATACGCCATCGCTCCTGCCTTTTTGATGATTGGGCTGATGCTGCTCTTCATGCGAGACATAGCAGTGGAATACGCCAAAAAGTTATTGCTGGCGGTCATCATTGCTTACATTCCGTTGTTCCTGACTTTTTATATGATGGCCAACTCTCCACTCACCCAAATGGGGATATCCGATTTTGCAATCGACATTCTAATGTTTGGACTGGTAGTCTTTACATACCTTAAACCTAAAGGGGCTTAATCCATTCAACTGTGGACTTAAGATTTTATGCTGGTTTTATATTTTCTGATCCTGATAAAGAAAACGACCCTAAATCTTTATCGCCTTTGCTTTTTAGCTTTGTAGAGCGCATTTAAAACCAGCCCAGTCACGATCATGACCATTCCTATAAGCGAATAGTGGGAATACTGATCATAGAAGACCAGAAGGCCAAAGGCCAAAGAAAAGATTACCTCTACATATTTGTAAGGGGCAATTTTATAGGCCGGACCTATCTGAAAAGCTTGGGTCATTAATATCTGAGCAATAAATCCCAAAACTCCCAAAGAGATCAATTGTAACCACTCCATCCCCTGGGGGCTTTGCCAATCAAACAAGCAGCCTATAGCTCCAGCCACTGTTGCGATAAACATAAAATAGTTGATGATGATCATGTGGTGGTCCTGGGTTCCAATTTTTGAAATCAACATATAGGTGATCGCAGAGGTTATGGAGGACAATATAATGATCCAAAAACCTAATAGGCTGACGTTAGCATCAAAGCCCTTTATCGTCACTACCCCGGCAAAAGCGAGCAGAAAGAAAAACCACTGTACCCCCTTTATTTTTTCTTTTAAAACCCATACAGAAAGAAGGGCCACAAACAATGGTGCAGTATAACGAAGGGTCACCGCAGTACCAATGGCCATAAAATGTAATGCCGAGAAAAATAAAATCATGGATGTTGCTCCGCTGATACCACGGTAAAAAAGTAATTTTCTTTGATAGCCCAAAAGTGGAATTTTATTGACCAGCAAAAATCCTAAAGTAAACACCAAGGTTATAAAAGAACGAAAAAATACCAACTGAAAAGTACCAAACTGCGAAAGGTATTTTACCATTGTGCTCATCATGGCGAAGACGAGGGTACTTAGCACCATCAGGTAAATGGCTTTGTGGTGTTTCAAATTTAAATTTTTACAAAGGTCACCATCTTTGACGAGAAAATAAATTTATCAGTGGGTTTTGATAGTCTATGGATGGGGTTAAAGTGATTTTAAAAATGGAAAAATAGCCTTACAATTCATTTGATTAGGTTTTTGGTAGTTTAATTTAGAACTATTTAAGAAAGACAGGTGTCACAGTTGCGCGCCAGGGGCAAAACCCCTAAATCATGAGAATAAAATCAATCCATAATCAAATGGGGGAGAAAAAGCGATAGTTCAGGAAACAGCGATACCAATACCAATACAAAAAGACTTACTGCCAAAAATGGCAATCCTGCACGACTCACTTTTCCGATGGGCGTTTTACCAATACTGGAAGCGACAAACAAGCAAACCCCAACTGGCGGGGTTGTAAGACCAATGATTAAATTCAGAACGGCAATCACAGTAAAGTGCATGGGTTCAACATCCACCTCGATCGCGACTTTTAATAGAATGGGAAATAAAATTAAAAGGGCGGCTATGGTTTCCATGAAAGTACCTACCAAAATAAGCAGCAGATTGATCAGAAAAAGCACCACATATTTGTTGGTGGTAAACAATAAAATCTGCTCCGAGATCCGTTGTGGAATCTGTTCGGTGATCAATATATAACCAAACAAGTTGGCAAAACCCACTAGGATCATCAACGAAGCGGTAGTTTTCATTGAGTCCAAAACAACCACAGAAATATTCCTTAGATTTAGTTTTTTATAAACAAACAAACCGATAAAAAGCGCGTACAAAACCGCCACTACAGAGGCTTCTGTAGGGGTAAAAACACCCCCTACAATCCCAAAAAGTATGATCACCGTCATCAACAAAGCCCAAAAGGTATTGGTCAAGCTTTTAAAAATTTGCAGTGGGGTACTTTTTGGGTGTTTGGGGTAGTTCTTTTTTTTGGCCACAAAATAGGCCACTAGCATCAAGCCCAAGCCCAATAATAAGCCAGGAATGGCCCCTGCCAGAAAGAGTTTTCCTACCGAGAGGCCGCTTAAAGTAGCCGCAATGATCATGGGCAAACTTGGAGGAATGATGGGCCCCACCGTTGAGGAGGCCGCAGTAATAGCACATGAAAAATCACTGTCATAGCCTTCTTTTTTCATGGCTGGAATCATCACAGCCCCCAGACTGGCGGTATCAGAGATAGCAGTCCCAGAAATCCCAGCAAAAAGCATAGAAGCGCTGATATTCACAAAAGATAATCCACCGCGAACATGTCCCAATAGGTGATTACAAAAATCAATGATTTTGTCTGTAAGCCCCCCTTGGTTCATCAAGTTCCCGGCAATGATAAAACCTGGAATACTCAGCAAAATAAAAACATCGATTCCAGCATACATTTTTAAAGGCACCACCACCATTGGGGTACCGCTAAAAATAAAATAGACCAAACACGAAAGCCCCAACGAAAAGGCAATGGGAAACCGAAAGTATAAACCAAGGACAAAAACAGCGAGTAACAGTACAATCATGAATTCCAATATTTAATTTTTTTTAACAGGCTCAGCAAGCTGTAAAAACTGACAGTACAACTCAAAATAAGTAAGCTAAAAAAAGGAACTGCCATGATGATTTGCAGGCTGGGGGACGACTCACTGAATCCCATTTGAAATACAGACACTGCGTACCAGGCAGTGATCCCAAAGAGTAAAAAACTCAAAAGGGGTGAAACCAAGTCCACCACCTTTTTCATCCTCTGTGAGAAACCTACATAAAACGCCTCCAAGTAAACAAAGTAGTTCCCCCGATAGGCGAGTCCACTGGCAAAAGAGATGGCGTAAATAAATAACATTCTCGAGGTCTCCTCCGTCCAAGGCGGAACATCGGTGAGAAAAAATCGGGCATAAATTTGTAAGGAAACTGTAAAAATAAATCCCAAACTGGTCAGGAGTGTTCCATACTTTAAAAAGGTGGACAAAATGATTTTAAATTTCATCGGGTAATTTTTTTGATTTCATCATACACCTCTTGCATTGCCGGGGACAAACTTTCATAAACTGCTTTTTCACCGTTTTCAATAAAGGCATTTTTGTTCACCGTAACAAATATCATCCCAGCCGCTTTTAAGTCTTCCTGTACTTTGGACTCATTTTCCAAGAACAACCGGTGTTCATAGGCCTGCATTTCTTTGGCGGCCTGTAAAAAAATTGCTTTTAAGTCATCTGGAAGCTTTTGGAATTGCTTTTCTCCCACTAGGGGATAACCCCAAGAAATCACATGACCTGTTAAATTAAGGTATTTCTGAACCTCGCTAAAACCTGCATTTTTAATCATTGCAAAAGGGTTTTCTTGTGCCTCTATGGTACCTTGTTGTAGGGAGGAAAATACCTCGGAAAAAGCCATTGGAGTTGGTTTGGCACCAATCGCTTTCCAAGCCACCACATAGGAGGGGGCGTTGGGCACCCTGATGATCAACTCGTCTAAGTCGTCAGGGTGCTTTATAGGGCGGTTAGAGGTCAAATGACGCTCTCCGCGCTGGAAATATCCCATGGGTCGGATCCCTATTTTTTCGATCATCTCCCGTTCAATTCGTTTGCCTATAGAGCTGTTGATGAGTTTCTGCATCGCCACGGTGTCCCTTAGTAAAAAAGGCATGTCCGAAAATGTCATGATCTCAGCAAAATTTGTAAGAGAGCTCGCGGAAATGGTCATGTCTATGACACCCGCGCGAATCAACCGCAGGGCCTCCAACTCCTTGGCCAACTGTTCCGAAGGGTATACTTGTAATTTCATCCTTCCTCCAGAGCGTTCCGATAATAGTTCACCGAAATATTTAAATGCCTTGTACCAGGTATGATTTTCTTTGACCAACATACTGGCCTTAAAAAGGAACTCTGGCATCGGAACAGTGGACGACTCGCAAGCCAAGAACCCCATCAACAATAAGCTGATCAAAAAATATTTTGCTGTAAATCTCATCCTGCTCAAGTACTGTAATAGATAAAAATATTATTTGTTCTAAAATAGAAAGATTTTTTCAGTTTTAGATCAGAATTTCCAATCAGCAACCGCTTAACGCCTAAAAAAATAACTTTAACGAATTTATAAAAACGTTATTGTTTGGGTGTTTATTTAAAGACCAAGGATTACTCTGTCAGGAGCGTTTCAATTTCAATATTAATTTCATTTTGCTGATGCTCGGCTTCAGACCACTCCAAACTCGCTTTTATTCTCAAGCGCTTGAGACCAGTAGCAGTCAACCATGCAATTTTTGAAATTTGCTGTCGCTTCTGGATGAGCTCATAAACTTCCATCCCTTTCTGGAATTGCATCAGGGTATTTTTAATGTCTTTTGACTGCGCTATTTCGCTATAACCAACGTACAGCAACAGCTGCTTAGCCATAAACAAATATCTGCTTTTGTCGGGGTGAGGGCCATTGGGAGAAAAGCTAAAGTCGGTATGGGAAAGACGTTGCTCCTTCAACTCTTTCTTCATGGGAATATGCAGGTCAACGACCTCCAATTGCGATTGTCGTATGTCCACCAACCTTTGCGAATATCTTTCCAAAACCTCGCCATAAGCAATATTATCCCCATCGTAAACCGGTGGGGTAATGTAGATTATTTCGGCATTGCTGAGGATAACTTTTCCCGCATGTCAAGGATTACTTTTTAAAGGCCTGTAAATCCCATCATTCATTCCATAACAAGCAATGTCCAAATCGGGTTGGGTTTGGGATAAAACGGGACCCAATCAGTCTCCCAAAACCGGAAGGGGAAATTTACCGTTGGTCTGATCGGGCTATGATAGCCCCGATACAGTCTCATTTTTCAAGCCCAAATTGATGATTTCATATTTTTGCTGTGGATCGATAAGTGTGAAATAAGCGTCTATAAAATTGACATAAGTCCCTGCATAAGTAATTCTATTCCTTAAAAAAATAATTTTTTGAACTGCTTGTCCTGCAACTTGGACTGACCAGACAGACTGAGATGGCCTACCAGGAAAAAAATAAGAGCCTAATACCACTTCACTGATAACTGAGCTTAAAAAGCAATTGAAAGGTAAATTCTATAAGCCAAATACACACCTGTAATTGCCCAAATCCACCAACGGTTTTTCATGTACCAGTCCATGGTCCGAATATATCAATTGTTATTGAATTTAAAATATTTTGGGATCGAAAACCTCTAAAATTAATTTAGTTTGTGTGAGGGAAAACATCCATTTCTATTCGGTGGCAGGTGGTGAAAGGGAAAGCTGACAGTAAATTATTTTAAAATTATTTTCATAGGTACATCATTTTACCACTTTATTTCTGATTGAAAAGATGAACTTGAAAAAATATGAAATATATCTTACCGGATAAAGAACATCCCTGCACTGTTTACAACAATCATATTCATATGATAAAAATGAATATCAAGAAATATGAAGATAAGTTTGGCTATTGTGATAGGAATATGTTACATAGAATTATGCACTTCGAATGCAAGGAGGTTCAATCGTATATAATGCAATATAACCACACAGATTATGAACAGCTTGACAGCTTAAAAAATATAATTGATGACTTAAGATTATACTTAAGAAGATAGTTAGATTCTTGACTTCCAAGTTCCACCATAGTTGTAATGAATATTATTTCGCTTGACTTTTAGCAAACATTTTCTACAAGCATACACCCACTCTTTTTTAGTAAAATGTTGCTGTAAATGTCTGATGCTATACAATATATTAAATTGAATATTACACTCGCTACAAGTCTTTTATGCTATCAATTTTAGTGTTTATTTGGTATTAGTCACAATACCTTAGAATTAACACAATAATAAAGCATATTACAATAGTTAGATTTACCCAGCTAAATAACCAATGGTTTTTCCAATTCATTATTGCATCTTACCTGGAAAAACCCCATCATTATTAATATACGTTCCAACTGAACCAACAAGCGCTTTATCAGAAGGTAAACCCATGTATTTTCTTAATTTATATGTTGAATTAATTCCTGTGCAATGAGCTCCAATAAAATACTGAACTCCTGATTCTTTTAAATTATTTGCTGTCCATTTTAATTTTGAATCATTAAGATTATGGACATGGAACCCACCTAAAATCATGTAAATTGGTCTATCAGGAAGGATTTTTTTAACATTTTCTATTGTATTAATAATTCCAGCATGTCCGCATCCACTAATTAAAATAATCCCTTTGTTAGTATCAAAAAATAATGATTGGTCCTCGGGAATATTATCTTCAATTATATTTCCATTAGTGTCAATAATTTTTCCGGTCTTACTCCAGTTTTTTTCATCGTGAATTCTTTGAATTACTCCTGTAGTCCATATTCCAGGTAAAATTTGAGAGGGGTATTTATGATTTATAAAATTTATACCAAGATTTTCCATTTCTTTTTTATTATCAAGAATATAGGTATGAATCAAGTTTTTTGTCAATCTTTTGAGAAAAATTCCATCACCTACATGAGCATTGGAAAAAGAGTCAGAAAAATTATTTTTAAGATTTATTAGCCCACCAGTATGGTCTTTGTGATTATGACTAAGAAATACATTACTAATATTATTGAGGTCTATTTTAAGCTCCTTTGCATTATTAATAACTGTATTTTCTCTTGAGCCAGTGTCAAAAAGCACCTTTTTGTCATCAGCCTCAATTAAGGCAGAAAAGCCCCACTCACCTGTATACCAGTCAGATAGCATGGTCGAAAGAATTGTTACTTTGAATTTATTTATCTTCTTACTTTGACCATGAATAATAAAAGGAAATAAGACCAAAATTATTATAAGCTTTTTCATACAACTAATATAACAAAACCTACAAAGGGGGGAGAAGTACCAGAACTTAAAAAGGAGGATATGCCTGTTATTTATTAAAATTGAACTTACTTATCAGACAGATTAAATCTTATTTAACTTAAAAATCTCATAACTCGCCATAACCTCATCAAAAATTGGTTTTGATACAGGATTTGAGCCATCCAA
>PBCE01000037.1 GCA_002716845.1 Flavobacteriaceae bacterium
ACACTGGTTCCCCATAAACCCTGGTTAATAGAGTATTGTGCTTTTTCCCATGACAGATCCACACCGTTCTCTTTCAAGTATTCAATTTCTTCAGCCCGAGATAATTGCTGGTCACGGATGGGAGTGATGATCTCAATTTCTGGCGCCATTACTTGAAAAATCAAATCGAACCTAACCTGATCATTGCCCGCCCCGGTACTCCCGTGTGCGATCGCGCCAGCTCCAATTTCCTTTGCATAGGCTACAATTTCCATGGCTTGAATAATTCTTTCAGCACTCACAGATAGGGGGTAAGTATTGTTTTTTAATACATTACCAAAAACCAAATATTTTACAACTTTATCGTAAAAAGTGTCCTGTGCATTCTCCGACTTATAGGTGTGCGCCCCCATCTGAAGAGCTTTGGCTTTCATCTCTGCGATTCCAGCATTGTCGAACCCCCCGGTGTTAATACTGATGGCATGTACCTCGTAGCCTTCTTTGGACAGCTTCATCAAGCAATAGGAGGTGTCCAAACCGCCACTGTAGGCCAATACTAATTTATTATTTTTCATTTTATTATTTTATAAATTTACGATTCTTTGGGGTCATATAACATTCCTGTGCAGAGACACATACTTCTTTCTGTTCGGGTCAGTACATCATAGTTTTTACAAGTCTGACAACCTTTCCAAAACTCAGGATCGTTGGTCAACTCAGAAAAAGGTACGGGTTTGTAACCTAGTTCAAAATTAATTTTCATCACGGCCTTTCCTGTGGTAATCCCAAATATTTTAGCATCGGGAAATTTTTCCAAGGAGAGGTTAAATACTTTTTGTTTGATTTCTTTTGCTAGTCCTTTGCCCCTGTGCTTTGGGGAAACAATAAGACCCGAATGGGCAACATATTTTCCATGTTCCCATACCTCGATATAACAAAAGCCAGCAAATTCATTGTTTTCTATTGCTATTACTGCATTACCGGCTTCCATTTTTTTACTTATGTATTCAGGACTTCTTCGGGCAATACCTGTACCGCGCATCTTGGCAGATTCGCCTATGCAAGCACTGATGGCCTGAGCGTAAATAACATGTTTAGAATTGGCAATAATCAAGTCCATTATTGACAAGGTTTTGTTTTATTGAAAAATGAGGTTGGTAGGTTAAAAAAAGAGACTGGACGCACCGAAGTCTCTAACAGAGAAATGTACCCGCTAGGGGCGGCGTGGACGTGATGGAGCCGGGCGGTATGCGGAAGCGCTCCCAAGAATATATGTCGTTGCATCTTTCATTTGAAATGCAAATATCTGAATTTTATTTTTTTTATACAAAATTTGTATAACACTTCTGTTACCAACCGCTATTGGACTACTCCTAAAATCCTTAATTTTGCTTATGTTTCAAAAGTTTCAAAAGTATTTGTCGGAGAACTTCCCTGAGCTTATGGGTAAATCAGTTTTGCTGGCCATTAGTGGTGGTATCGACAGTTGTGTGTTGTTAAACCTTTGCTTGAGAGCAGGATTTAAACCAGCGCTTGCCCATTCAAATTTTCAATTGAGGGGCGACGCCAGCGACCAGGATTCTGGGTGGATAAAAAACCTGGCCCAAATGCATGACCTTCGATGCCACATCAAAACGTTTAAAACTGAAGCCTATGCCAAAGAAAATAAAATTTCTATCCAAATGGCAGCGAGAGAATTGAGGTACTGTTGGTTTTCGGAGCTTTCAGAAGATTATGGTTACGACCATATATTGGTGGGCCACCATGGGGACGACTCCTTAGAGACTTTTATGATTAATAGTATGCGGGGCTCTGGACTGAAAGGTTTGTTGGGAATTCCTGAGGAAATAGGAAAAATCCTACGTCCTCTTTTGCCTTTTAACAGGAATGAAATTCAAAAATACGCTAATGAAAACAGCATTCAATGGAGGGAGGATAGTTCCAATGCGAAAACCGACTATTTGAGAAATACACTGCGCCACGAAGTCATTCCTTTGTGGAAAAAACAGGGTCGGAGTTTTGATGAAAACTTTAAGAAAACACTTTACTATCTTGGTTTGGCGCAGGATTTATTGGATAACTTAGTAGAGGATTTCAAACGTAAAAATTTTATTCCCTCAGCCAATGGAATTAAAGTGACTAACTCTTCCCTTTTAGAGCTCAAGGCTTTAGACTATTACTTGCACTCACTTTTTGCTCCCTATGGCTTTAATAATATTACTGATATTCATCAGTTGATGCAGGCACAAAGTGGGAAGCAGCTTTTTTCTAAGACCCACCGATTGGTAAAAGACAGGGATTGTTTTCTCTTGACAGAAAACATCTCTAAGGATGATAAAACCCATGTCATTAGTGCTGATTTTAACAAAATAGATCATCCAATCCCCCTTATTTTTAGTAAAGAAAAAACCGTATTAGACAAGGGTCCTAAAAAGTTGTTTTTAGATAAATCCAAGTTAAAATTTCCCCTGCACTTAAGGAAATGGAAGCAAAGTGATTATTTTTATCCTTATGGCATGGATGGAAAAAAGAAGTTGAGTAAATATTTTAAAGACGAAAAATTTTCTCTTTTGGAAAAAGAATCCCAATGGTTGTTGTGTTCCAGCGATGATGTGGTATGGGTGATTGGCAAACGAGCTGACGCACGATTTTTGGCAGATGCCAAATCGGATAACATATGGTTAATTCAATTGAATGATTAAAAAATTAATTTTTCTATTCCTTTTTGGTTTGTTGTTTCTTCAAGCCCAGGAACCAGTGACTTGGTCAACAGATTTTCAGAAGATTTCTGATACTGAATACCTTTTAAAGTTTAAAGCAGACATCATCGATAAATGGCATTTGTATTCCCAGTACCTTCCCAATGACGGACCTTTGCCTACAGAATTTATTTTTGAGGGCATTCAAGACCGTTATGCGCTATTGGGAAAAGTAGAACAAAGCGATGTGATCTCTGCCTATGACCCCATTTTTGATATGGACTTATCCTGGTTTGATGGGACGGCCACCTTCCAGCAGAAAATTCGCTTGCTGCAGCCAGATTTGGGTATAATAAAGGGGGAGATCAGTTATCAGGCTTGCGATGACAAGCTCTGTATTTTTAGAAATGAACCCTTTCAGTTCGTTTTGGATCCGAGCCAGCTTATGCTCGAAGAAAAAACAGTGGATCAAAGAAGCAGGGCGCAATCAGAAGCCTTGAACTTACCTCTTAAGAACAAGGAACTACTGAAAAAAATTACGGAGGAAAAAGAAGGAAATCCCCTTTTGAATTTGTTTTTATTAGGTTTAATTGGAGGGCTGGTGGCCTTGTTAACCCCTTGTGTTTTCCCGATGATTCCGCTCACAGTTTCCTTTTTTCTAAAGCAGAGTGGAAGTAAAAGAAAAGGAGTTGGGAGGGCTTTGCTTTATGCCTTTTTTATTCTTTTAATCTATGTGCTGTTAAGTCTGCCATTTCACTTTATTGATGCTTTAGATCCACAGATTTTGAATACACTGTCCACCAATATCATCATGAACCTCTTCTTTTTTGGAGTTTTTGTGTTTTTTGCTTTTTCTTTTTTTGGATATTTTGAATTAACGCTTCCCACCAATTGGGGGAACCGTTCTGACTCCGCCGCTTCGGGGGGAGGAGTGCTGGGAATATTTTTTATGGCGCTCACCCTTGCGATCGTTTCATTTTCCTGTACAGGCCCTATTTTGGGATCCCTTCTTGCAGGTTCCCTTTCATCTGATGGAGGAGCCACACAGCTTACGGTGGGAATGGCTGGTTTTGGTTTTGCCCTGGCTTTGCCTTTTGGACTATTGGCATTTTTTCCCAATGCGCTCAAATCTATTCCCAAGTCTGGGGGGTGGATGACAAAAGTAAAAGTGAACTTGGGTTTTTTAGAGTTGGCATTGGCCTTAAAATTCTTGTCTAATGCGGATTTAGTTGGCCATTGGGGAATACTAAAACGGGAGATTTTTATTGGGATATGGCTGTTGATCGCCATCCTGCTTTTTGTCTATTTGATGGGATGGTTGCGTTTCCCACACGACATCAAAGGGGCGAAAATTTCCAAACTACAGCGCTTTTTTACCCTTTTGGTATTTGGATTTATCATTTACCTTATTCCCGGATTAGGTAAAGATCAAACGGGAAAACTGACCCATTTGAGCGGTTTTCCTCCCCCTGTTTTTTACAGTGTTTACCGCACCGATTCCGATTGCCCCTTGGGATTGATTTGTTTTAAAGATTATGAGCAAGGCAGGGCCTACGCTGAGGCCAACGACAAACCCATTTTATTAGATTTTACTGGCTGGGCCTGTGTGAACTGCAGAAAAATGGAAGAAAATGTTTGGTCACAGGGGCAGGTATATCGTTTGTTGAATCAGGAATTTGTGATCATATCTCTGTATGTAGACGATCGGCAAAAACTCCCTGAGCGGGATCAGTTTGATTTTCAATACCCCAACGGTAGGGTCAAAACCATAGAAACGGTGGGAGAAAAATGGGCGACTTTTCAGTGGATCAACTTCAGCGCTGCTTCCCAACCTTTTTATGTGCTGATGTCTGCAGACGGAACCCTACTCAACAGTCCCATACAATACACAGATACTGCCGCTTATCGGGCGTGGTTGGAATCAGGGTTAGAAAGTCATAAGGAAATTAAACAAGCCCTGAAGGGCTTCGCTTTTTAAGAAAACTCAAAAAATTTAATCTATTCAGCTTAATTCCTATTTATACAATTGGTCAATATTGGTGTTGCAGAGGTCTTGGATCAATTCACTTATTTTATCGGTAACGTCTTCAAAGAACATTTTACCTTTTTCAGCAGTTGATTTTTTTGGATTTCCCACCCCAGTATCTTTTGTCACCAGAGACCATTTTCGTTCCGACCAAGCCCATTTTTCCTGAAATCCTTTAATGGTATTTTTCTTTTCTTTTCCCGAACCTGCCTCAGACAGTGGTAACACCAAATGGGGTTTGATGTGCATCATAATACTGGTTTCCATTTCATCAGCGTGGTCACCATCTTCTTCAAAGTATTTTGATTTATCCAAAGCTTGAAACCAATTGCAGTAACTTAAAAACATTTTCGGAAAATTCATTCCCAATTCTCGGAGTAATGTTTTAAAATCGTTACCCCCATGGCTGTTGAGGATTAGGAATTTTTGGATCCCTTGGCGCTCAAGTACGGTTAGAACATCCTTTAAAACCGACAATTGGGTAGAGGGACTCATGTTGATGTCTAGATATATATCGGTTTGCCCTGTGTTTACTCCAAAA
Organism: Flavobacteriaceae bacterium; assembly: GCA_002716845.1. Classification (GTDB taxonomy): domain Bacteria; phylum Bacteroidota; class Bacteroidia; order Flavobacteriales; family Flavobacteriaceae; genus UBA8316. Next base: position 5,246 of record PBCE01000037.1, read on the forward strand.
GGAACGGTGGGCAGCACGACTACTTTGGCTCCCTTTTCCCATGCTTTTTTACCAGCAGCTTCCGCAATGGCGTCGGCCTCGTACACATCGGTTCCATAGGGCAAATGATAATTGTGGGCTTCGGTTGCACCCCAAGGCAGAACAGCCAAATCAAACCTTTTAGTTTTTAGCGCCTTCCAGCTGCATTCTGATAATATATAGGGTCGCATACTTTACTAAAATAAGGTATTATTTGTTAACCCATTGAGAAAATTAATTTCAGTGACTGGACCAATAATGGGCAGTCATCGTTTTATTTGAATAATGGATTTATTATGTTATTAAAAACACCTAATTATCCTTGTTTTAGTTCATGGCAGTGCCTTCTTTTGTGCGGATGCTCAGAAAATAACCATTTAGTTCAATATTGACCTGGGATTAGGATATCACAACGTTGGATTACTCGACAACCTTGCATTACAACGCTCAGATTAGCAGCAGATAAATTAGGAAATATTGTCACTTGGAACTCGATTCATTCAAATTACTAAAATCTGTGATCAAGCGCTTGTCCCTTTCCACTCGTGCCTATGATCGAATATTAAAAATATCGCGAACTGTGGCGGATTTAGCGGGTCGATAAATATAGCTTCAGATCTTATTGCTGAGGCCATTCAACACAGTAGTTTACACCGAGAGGGATGGTTGGGGGAGTGAGAAGTTTATTTACTTTTCAAAATAAACTTCATCAAAAGGAACGCGGAATTGGGGCCCGTAGATTCCTTTTTCCGTTCTGATGCCACAGCCAATGATCATGCTGATTTCAGTGGCTGGGGGTAGGTTTAGAATTTTTTTTATCCTAAGGGAATCAAATCCCTCCATGGTACAAGTATCATAACCCCGACCGGCCATACTTATCAGAAAATTTTGTGCGGCCAAGGCAGTGCTTTTGTGGGCCACAACCCTCATGTCTGATTTTTTAACTTGTCGATAAACTACTTTATTTACTCCCTTTAACAGCGTAGTGAAATGGTTGATCCATCCGCGTAGATTTCCTATTCCATAAATTTTAGGAAGTATTTTTTGATAGTAGTCGATGGCACCTTTAGTTTTTTTAGCTTCTTGCTCTTCAGAATTTTTCTGTTCCGATTTGATAAAGGCGACATTGGAAGCTATTCTTTTTTCCCACAAATCTTTTCTAACCACAGGAATAACCAATTGCTTGGCCGTTCGGGCAGCGGGCTGATTAAAACAGGCAGCAGCTATTTCTTTAAGACTCGCATAGGAGGTAATGTGATAAAACTCCCACAGCTGAAGATTACTACTGTTGGGGGCAAGAGTGGCTTGAGTTATACAACTTTTTACCACCTGGGGATCTATTTCTTTGTCCTCATCAAAAATGCGTACCGAACGTCGATAGGAGATGGCTTCGCTGACCTTTTTTTCTGACATTAAAGATTCTTTAATAAAAATTTTAGCAAAGATAGGGACTTTGGATAAGGTGCATACCGTCCGGGTAGGTCAAACCAAAAAGATCGCTTGATCACAGGTTTTTCGTGGGAAAAGTTTTTAAAACTGTATTTTCCGTGATAAGCTCCCATACCACTGTGTCCAACACCTCCGAAGGGCAGGTTGTCATTGGCAAATTGAATGATGGAGTCGTTGGCTACCCCACCTCCAAAAGAATACCGTCCAAAAAGCTGATTGATGAATTTTTTTCTTTTAGAAAAAACATAAAAAGCCAAGGGGCGCTGCCGGTTTTCCATGACCTTGTGAATTTCATTTTCCTTGCTGTAGGTTATGATGGGCAGTATTGGTCCAAAAATTTCTTCCTGCATGAGGTTGCTGTTTAGGTCAGGATTTTCAACGATTGTCGGTCCAAAGAATAAATCTTTATCATCGGTAGTACCCCCATAAATGACCTTTTGGCCTTTAAGTGAGGATTTGAGTTTTTCGAAATGTTTTTGATGGATCACACGACCGTAGTCACTGGACTCTTGTGGGTTCTTTCCAAAAGATTTTTCGATCTGAAGGATCAATTCTCGGGTAAGTTTATCCTTTATTTTTTCGTGGACTAAAACATAGTCTGGGGCAATACATGTTTGCCCACAGTTGAGAAATTTCCCCCATATCAATCTTTTGGCGGTGATTACAATTGGAGCGGAATCATCGATAAGACAGGGGCTTTTTCCACCCAATTCTAAGGTAGTAGGGGTAAGGTGCTCCGCAGCAGCCTTGGCTACTATTTTTCCAACAGAAGTACTTCCGGTAAACATGATTTTATCCCACTTTTCCTTCAGCAACTCTGTAGCTACTTTAGCATCTCCCTCTATTACTGCAACGTGTTCATGATCAAAAACAGCTGATATTATTTCTTTGACAATCTTTCCCGTGTGTGGGGCAAATTCAGAGGGTTTTAAAATTGCGGTATTTCCAGCAGCTATGGCGCCCACTAAAGGAGTTACAGCCAGTTGAAAGGGATAATTCCAGGGACTGATGATTAGGGTGTTGCCATAAGGTTCGGGAATGATGTAGTCTTTGGAGGGAAAATTTATTAAGCTGCTTTTTACCCGTTGCGGACGATTCCATAGCGGCAGCATTTTTATCATTTTAGCGATTTCCTTTACCACCAAGACAGTTTCTGAGGTCATGGCTTCAAAACCCGATTTTCTCAAATCCAAATGCAAGGCTTTGTAAATGTCCTTTTCACGCCTGTTAATTTCATTTTTTAAGCCCCTTAATTTTCGGATTCTGAAGGCGGTTGAAAGCGTTTTTTGACTGGCAAAAAATGATTTTTGCGCGTTATACAATTTTTCGGTGTAAATAACCTTTTTGTCTTGCATTGTTTGGTATTTTTGAGGCCTTGTCTCAACAAATATAGTTTTATTTGAATTCTATGTAATTTTTATTCATTTGAGTATATTAATTGATAGTTATTAATTAATTGATATATAGTATATTACATTAATTTAAATTCATTTGGGTATTGTGTCACAAATAAAGAAAAAAGCGGGCTTACTTATGATAGGCTTTAAATTAGCATAAAACAAAATTATGTCCTTAAATAAATTCAGTAAAAGCGTAACACAAGATCCCACGCAACCTGCTGCACAAGCCATGCTTCATGCAATAGGTATGACCGATGCGGATTTTGAAAAACCGCTTATTGGCATTGCCAGCACTGGATATGAGGGAAACCCTTGCAATATGCACCTTAATGATCTGTCTGTTCACGTTAAAAAGGGCATTGCACCGCACGACATGCTGGGACTGATTTTCAATACGATTGGGGTCAGTGATGGAATTTCTATGGGAACGCCGGGAATGCGTTTTTCATTGCCTTCCAGAGATGTAATCGCGGATTCCGTTGAGACGGTAGTCCAGGCCATGTCCTATGATGGTGTGGTGACAGTAGTCGGTTGCGACAAAAATATGCCAGGTGCTTTGATGGGTATGCTTCGCCTAAACCGTCCCGGTATTCTAGTCTATGGCGGGACCATTGCCTCTGGGCGCGTCTTAGAAAAAGAGTTGGATGTGGTATCCGCTTTTGAAGCTTGGGGCGAGAAAGTAGCTGGAAAAATTGACGAAAAGGAATACAAAAAAGTAATAAAAAATGCTTGTCCTGGGGCAGGTGCTTGTGGAGGTATGTACACTGCAAACACCATGGCTTCCGCCATTGAGGTATTGGGAATGTCTTTGCCTTACAGTTCTTCAAATCCTGCGGTAAGTAAAGAAAAGATAGCGGACTGTAGGGCCGTAGGCGCTGCCATGAGACGGTTAATAGAAAAAAATCTCAAACCTTTAGACATTGTTACCAAAAAATCGTTGGAAAATGCTTTGCGACTCATTGCTGTTTTGGGCGGATCCACCAATGCTGTTTTACATTTTTTAGCCATTGCCCATGCCGCTGATATTCCTTTGTCGATTGACGATTTTCAAAAAATTAGCGACATCACTCCATTCCTTGCCGATCTCAAACCCAGTGGTAAATATCTGATGAAAGACTTGCATGATGTAGGAGGTATTCCAGCGGTCTTGAAATTTATGTTGGAAAACGATATGCTTCACGGTGATTGTATGACCATTACTGGCAAAACACTGGCAGAGAATCTGTCTGATGTTGATCCTCTGGAAGAAGGTCAAGATTTAATAAAACCTTTGGATAAATCGATTAAGCCAACCGGACACATCAGGATTCTAAAAGGCAACTTAGCTTCCGGGGGTTCCGTTGCTAAGATAACCGGAAAAGAAGGGTTAAAATTTGTTGGTCCTGCCCGAGTATTTGATGGGGAATACGATGCTAATCAAGGAATTGGCGAAGGAAAAGTAAAAAAAGGCGACGTGGTTGTTATTCGTTATGAAGGTCCTAAAGGGGGACCTGGTATGCCAGAAATGTTAAAGCCTACTGCTGCTATAATGGGAGCTGGACTCGGAAAAAATGTTGCACTGATTACCGATGGAAGATTTTCGGGAGGAACCCATGGTTTTGTAGTGGGACACATTGTCCCTGAGGCCCAAGAGGGAGGTGCCATAGGATTGCTGCAGAATGGGGACGTAATTACCATCGATGCTGAGAACAATACCCTGAGTGTTGCCCTAAGCGATACAGAAATTGAATTTAGAAAAAAGAATTGGGTACAACCTCCTTACAAGTTTTCAAAAGGAGTTTTGTATAAATATATTAAAAGTGTGTCTAATGCCTCCAAGGGCTGTGTGACCGATGATTGAATATGAGAACAAAGGAACAAATAGCCTTGCAAGAGGTAAAAAGTAAAAGCATAAAGATATCGGGTGCAGAAGCAGTGATTAGATGTCTTTTGGCCGAGGACGTAGATTTGATCTATGGATACCCTGGAGGTGCAATTATGCCTGTTTACGATGAATTGTACAAATTTCAAGACCAATTAAATCACGTGCTAACCCGCCACGAGCAGGGGGCGACCCACGCTGCACAGGGTTATGCCAGAACTTCTGGAAAAGTGGGCGTGGCCATCGCTACCTCAGGACCCGGGGCTACCAATCTTGTCACAGGAATTGCAGATGCTCAGATCGACTCCACACCTATGGTTTGTATCACTGGTCAAGTTGGCTCTCACCTTTTGGGTTCAGATGCATTTCAAGAAACCGATATCATTGGAATTTCAACACCGGTGACCAAATGGAATTATCAAATCACTAAGGCTTCAGAAATTCCTGAGATTTTCGCCAAGGCTTTTTACATTGCCAGATCAGGGAGACCTGGTCCAGTTTTGATTGATATTACCAAGGACGCTCAGTTTGATAATTTTGATTTTAAATATCAGAAATGTAATGGTGTAAGGAGTTATCAGCCTGTTCCAGTTTTGGATCATGAATGTGTTGAAAAAGCAGCAGCATTGATCAACCAAGCCAAGAAACCATTTATTGTATGGGGGCAAGGGGTAATTCTCGGTGCTGCAGAAAATGAATTTAAAGATTTTGTGGAGAAGACTGGTATTCCTGCGGCCTGGACCATACTTGGGCTTTCGGCTTTACCAACTGCCCATCCACTCAATGTGGGAATGGTAGGTATGCACGGAAACTATGGTCCCAATATGCTGACAAACGAGTGTGATTTGTTGATTGCCATAGGTATGCGTTTTGACGATCGCGTTACTGGAGATCTAAACACTTACGCCAAACAGGCCAAAATCATTCATTTTGAAATTGACCCCGCAGAAATTAATAAAAATGTAACCGCCGATGTTCCTGTATTGGGAAATTGTAGGGAAAGCCTATCGGCCCTGCTTCCGCTCGTTGTAAAGAAATCGCACAGCCAATGGTTGAAGCGCTTTCACGAATTGATGAAAGTAGAGGTGAAAGAAGTCATCGATAAAGATCTCAGGCCCAATAAAGAAGGATTGTCCATGGGAGAAGTAATTGCGTCTATCAATAAGTATACTCTGGGAAATGCTGTTTTGGTGACTGACGTAGGTCAGCATCAGATGGTGGCTTGCAGGTATACAGATTTTGTGCATTCCAGAAGTAATGTAACCTCGGGAGGACTTGGGACCATGGGCTTTGCGCTGCCCGCTGCGCTGGGAGCAAAAATGGGCGCTCCAGATCGAGAAGTTGTCGCTGTGATAGGAGATGGAGGGTATCAAATGACCATTCAGGAATTGGGAACTATTTTCCAAACCCAAGCTGCCGTGAAAATTGTGGTTTTAAACAACGAGTTTTTGGGAATGGTACGCCAATGGCAGCAATTATTTTTTGACAAGCGCTATGCCTCCACAGAAATGGTGAATCCGGATTTTATTACCATTGCAAAAGGGTATTATTTAGACGCTAAAAAAGTCGATAAAAGAGACGATTTAGATGCTGCTGTAGCAGAAATGATTGCTTCTGATAAACCCTACTTTTTGGAGGTCCGTGTGGAAAAAGAAGACAATGTTTTTCCCATGATTCCAACAGGCGCCTCTGTTTCTGATATCCGTCTAAAATAATCGTAAACTATCATGGAGAAAGCATCATATACCATTTCCATCTATTCAGAGAATAACGTGGGCTTACTAAACCGTATTTCTGCAATTTTCTTAAAACGCCACATTAATATCGAAAGCCTGACCACATCTCAGTCTGAAATTAAAGATGTTTTCAGATTCATCATTATTGTTAATGTTGAAGAAGCCAAAGTAAAAAAACTCATTAAGCAGATCGAAAAGCAAGTGGATGTTATCAAAGCTTACTATCATACCGATGAGGAAACTATTTTTCAAGAAAGTGCGCTTTACAAAGTAAAATCGAGCGCTTTGTTTGAGGAAAGGCACATTCAGAACATCATCAAAGACAGCCATGCCAATATTGTAACAGTTTCACCTGAATATTTTGTAATTGAAAAAACAGGATTTAGAAACGAAACAGACCGTTTGTATCATGATTTAGCTTCTTTTGGATTGCTTCAATTTGTTCGTTCGGGTAGAATATCGGTCTCCAAATCCAAGATGGGCATCAGTGAAATATTAAAACAATTTAAAACAGATAATTAACTAAAACTCATTTTTATAATGGCCAATTACTTTAATCAACTTTCATTAGCAGAAAAATTAGATCAGCTGGGACAATGTCGTTTTATGGATCAATCCGAGTTCGAAGATGGCATCGCTGCTTTAAAAAGAAAAAAAATCGTTATTGTGGGTTGTGGTGCGCAAGGACTGAACCAAGGGCTTAACATGCGCGATTCTGGACTTGATATCAGTTATGCACTTCGACAAGGAGCCATTGACCAGAAACGTGCCTCCTACCAAAATGCTGTTTATCACAATTTCAATGTCGGTAACTATGAAGACACGATCCCTACTGCTGATGTAGTTGTTAATTTGACCCCAGACAAAAACCACTCCTCTGTCGTTGAAGTGGTTGTTCCATTAATGAAAAAGGGGGCCACGTTGTCCTATTCCCATGGGTTTAATATTGTTGAGGAGGGAATGACCATCCGCAAGGATCTCACAGTAATCATGGTGGCTCCTAAGTGCCCGGGTTCTGAAGTAAGAGAGGAGTATTTAAGAGGTTTTGGAGTCCCTACTTTGATCGCAGTTCACCCAGAAAATGACCCACAAGGTTGTGGATTGGACTACGCCAAGGCCTATGCTGTTGCAACAGGAGGTCACCGCGCGGGTGTTTTAGAATCTTCATTTGTCGCCGAAGTAAAATCGGATTTAATGGGAGAACAAACCATTCTTTGTGGTGTATTGCAAACCGGTTCTATTCTTTGCTTCGACAAAATGGTTGAAAAAGGAATCGATGCAGGCCATGCTGCCAAGTTAATTCAGTATGGATGGGAGACCATAACCGAGGCACTCAAGTACGGCGGAATTACCAATATGATGGATCGATTATCCAACCCTGCTAAAATTAAAGCTTTTGAATTATCAGAAACTTTAAAGGAAATACTCACACCATTGTTTCAAAAACACATGGATGATATCATGTCGGGTCACTTCTCTAAAACGATGATGGAGGACTGGGCGAATGATGATAAAAATCTGCTGGAGTGGCGAGCAGCAACAGGAGAAACCGCTTTTGAAAAGACAATTAATACCGACCAAGATATCACCGAGCAAGAATACTTTGATCACGGTATATTGATGGTGGCCTTTGTGCGTGCAGGGGTGGAATTGGCTTTTGATACCATGGTTGCCTCAGGAATCAAAGAAGAATCCGCATACTACGAGTCTTTGCATGAAACACCACTTATTGCTAATACCATTGCGCGTAAAAAATTATATGAAATGAACCGTGTCATTTCTGATACCGCTGAGTATGGGTGTTATTTATTTGACCATGCGTCTAAGCCCTTATTAGAGGACTTCATGAAAGAAATTGATACCGATGTAATTGGTAAGTCTTTTGGCTCACCAAAAGACACTGGTGTTGATAACCGACAGTTGATCGATATCAACGAGATCATCCGTTTTCACCCCGTTGAGATTGTAGGCTATGAATTGAGAGCGTCTATGACAGCAATGAAAAAAATTGTTTAAGGAAATAGCCCGTTATAATTCATAACCTAATGTTTAATTTAAAGTTATTTCCGATTCTTCTGCTCAAATTAATGAGTTTGGGTGGCAAAAATTGTTTAATTTTGTAATAAAATAATAAAACAAAATACGCATAATGACTACCGTTTTGACTGAACCTTCAACACAAATACCCAATACTTCAGAAATTCCTGAGGCTTACACACTTAATTTAACCACCTTCAATCAATATCTGGTAGATGGTGAATTAAAGAACTGGAATGGCAAAATGGCAGAAGTATATTCTACCATAAGAACAGAGAACGAAAAAGGAGAAATGGTACCTACCTTATTGGGTTCTGTTCCTGATATGGAATCTGCTCCAGCATTGGAAGCATTAGAATCAGCAAAAAGAGCATTTGATAGAGGAAAAGGTCAGTGGCCTACTATGCGCGTCAGAGAAAGGTTGACCTGCCTAGAGCGTTTCGCGGATAAAATGAAATTACACCGTAAGGAAATAGTCAAATTATTGATGTGGGAAATCGGAAAAACGCTTGCGGATTCCGAAAAAGAGTTTGACCGAACGGTCGACTATATCTTCGACACGATCAATGCTTATAAGAAGTTAGATCAGAAAAGCGCTAAGTTTGAAAAAGAGGGTGATATTCATGCTCATATCAGAAGAAGCCCCCTCGGGGTCGTATTGTGTTTGGGACCCTACAATTATCCCTTAAACGAGACTTTTTGTCTTTTGATCCCAGCGATTGTGATGGGAAATACGGCAGTTTTTAAGCCTGCAAAACACGGAGTTCTTTTGATTACCCCGCTGCTGAAGGCCTTTCAGGAATGTTTTCCTCCAGGTGTAGTCAATATTCTTTTTGGTAGAGGAAGAAAAATAGCACAACCCATCATGAAAACTGGAAATGTAGATGTACTGGCCCTCATAGGTCACAGTTCTTCTGCGGTTGCGCTTCAAGACGAACACCCCAACAAGAATCGCTTGCGACTTGTTTTGGGATTAGAGGCCAAAAACCCAGCAGTAGTTCTTCCAGATGCCGATTTAGACAATACTGTTAAAGAGTGTATCTCTGGATCGCTTTCCTACAACGGTCAGCGCTGCACCGCTCTTAAAGTTTTGTATGTTCACGAGTCAATAATTGATGAATTTAACAAAAAATTCTCTGAGGCTGTGGATAATCTCAATTATGGTTTGCCTTGGGAAAAAGATGCATTTCTGACACCCCTTCCGGAGCCCAATAAGCCCCAATATATTAAAGATCTTATTGACGATGCCATTGCCAAAGGAGCTAAAATTATGAACAAAAAAGGGGGTGAAATGACAGAAAATTACACCTACCCTGCAGTGATTTACCCGGTTGATGATTCGATGGATTTGTACCACGAAGAGCAATTCGGACCCGTTGTACCAGTAATTTCTTACAAGGACATCAATGAACCACTTGATGCGATGGCTGCATCTGACTATGGCCAGCAGGTAAGTTTGTTCGGTAGAGATGTAAGAAAAATTGGTCCGCTTATTGATATAATGGCCAACTTGGTGTGCCGTGTTAACCTTAACAGTGCTTGTCAGCGAGGGCCAGATGTTTATCCTTTTACTGGAAGAAAAAACTCCGCGGTAAGTACACTCAGTGTTTATGATGCTCTGAGATCCTTCTCAATAAGGTCGTTTGTCGCCTCTAAAAACAATCCTTACAACAATGAAATCCTGGAAAATTTGTTAAACTCAAATGAGTCTAACTTTGTTTCCTCTGATTATATACTGTAGACAAAATGATTAAATCTCAACTTTTTTAGTTTTCCATTCTAATGGAACTTTAATCTTAGTCTGATTAACCTCGGAACCGTTTTAGTGTCAATCAATCAATCAATTTTATTTATTTGCCATTCTAATTGATTGTTCATTTTTTTAATCATAAGTAATTCTGGATAAAACTGCCAGTCGAAAGTGTGTAGCTGGTTGGAAAGATGGTTGTGATGGTCTTGATCCAAAATATAGTCATAAGGTTTGTGAAGTAACCTTGTTTTTGAGTAGGTCATTTCAATGTTTTCTCTTATGCGGTAGAAATCTTTCTCTAACTGAATTATTTTAGCTTTTTCAATTAATCGTTCCTCGGAATTTTTCGCCTGATCAAAACGTCTTAAAGCCAACAATATTTTAGGGGTAAATTGAACCAATTCATTTACCCGCTGATAAACCTCAAGGGTATAGTCGTTTCTTTTGGCGAGCTTTTGCATTTCTTTTATCTTGTTATCAATCTTATAGCAGCTTTCTATCATTTTTTCGGCTTTCGAGAGGCGGTCTTTGTGTTGAATGGTCCATTGACATGGATTACTTAGGTTGGGTAAGTTTATTAACCCTTTTTCTTCGGGTTGCTCCATCTGCATTATATAATTCCTTTTATTTCCTTTCAGAAGAATATTTTTCCAATCTCCTACGGGTCGCTCTAAGGAATCTATGAATGCAAAGGATTCATCAGCAACCAGATAAGAGAATTCGCGTTGTCGGTATGCTTTTTTGAGCTCATTTTTACTCAGTTGATCACCTGACCAGGTATCATTTGCAAATGCAATAATTCCTCTTTTGTACAACTCAAAATGGGGGGAGTCGTCGTCCCATAGGGTCAAGAGCAGTCCGTCCAAACCAGTTGCTATGGAGGATAAAGTGAAACTACGTATATTGTTCATGTTGCTCTCTTTTTGTGGCATTAACACCCAACGGGTTTGTCCAGCGGTAGCCCCCATCACTTTAAATCCATGGTCTCTAAACCACTGCATGGATTTGGTGTTTCCATAGGCTTCAGGACTTTTATAGTTCCATCGCATATAGATACAGTTTTTTGGAAATTGAGGTAAAAAAGCTTCTAATTTGTGTTGATTGGCATTCCACAAACTATCGACCGTTGTTTTTTTCAATTCAGGGCGAAACATAGGGCGGTAAACACCTGTATGTTTTAGTGGCATATCATCCCAAAAAATAGGAATTCTTCCTGCTTTTTCAGCAAATTCACATACTTTATTCAACCACAGTAGTTGTAATTCTAAGGCCGATTTTCCGCTGTTTCTTCCATTTGTTTGTACTTCGTCACCGCCTACATGGAGGTATTTTCCATGGGGCAAGGCTTCCAGTGCGTCTCTATATAAATCGTATTGAACCTCATAAGTTTTTGGATTTAGGGGATCAAAAGCCCAGTCGCTCTTTGGATCGTCCCTCAACGATTTGTATTCATCGTGTTTTAAGATGAAGGAGGCATGACCCAATCCTTGAACTAATGGCGAGATTGAAATATTACGTTCAACAGCATAGTCACTTAGTTTTCGCCACTCTTCCATAGTAAGCGCATCTGAAGAACCCACCTTAGGCTGACGTTTGTATTTTATTTTGTCTTCTAATTCTGCGATAACTCCGTTAATTTTATATTTTCTTAGTTTGTCCAACAAGTCATAATAGTACTCTAACTTTTCTCGATGGTGTTTTACATCCCAATGAATGGCCCGATAGGAGAGAAAGGGATAATCTTTAATACTACAGGACGGGAGTTTTACCTGCTGTTCAGTAGAATCTTCCATCAATTGTTCTAAGGTGGCAAACCCATAGAGCAACCCAGCTTGATCTTTGGCAGTAATTACGATTTGATTTTGTCCTATTTCTATTGAGTATCCCTCTGCTTTAAGGTCCAATTCATTATCAATCTCATAAATTAATTGTGCCTTATCTTGATTTTCCGTAGCTGATGCCTTATCTAAGAATTCACTTCCAATTGGAAGCGGACGGTTTGAGGCATTGTAGTAGTATTGAACGTCGCCAGCATTCAGCTTGCTATTTCCTGTGATATTCCATTCTTGAGGTTGGGGCAGTATTTTAAAATCTCCGCTACGCTTTCCTGTTTCGCAAGAGATTGAGAGCAGTAGGACAAATAAATATTGTAATTTAAAATTCATTTTTTAGATTTTAGGATTATTATTTTTCATTTGGGGATGATTTGAAAAGACCAAAATTTGAGATGGCAACGGTATTGTTGGCCGCAGTAATCCGCAACCTTATTTTATTTGTTTTTACCCTTGGAATTCTCAGTATTCTTTTGTAACCGATAGTGGTTCCCTTAAATATATTTTTCCACTGTATCGAATCAAATATATCAATTTCAAAACTACTGATGCGTTGACCTAATTCTATGGGTTCCTGAATAACTATTCGGTCAAAGGTTTCTTCCTTAATGAGTTCAAACTCTATGTTTGCAGGAAGAATACCATCTTCCGTTGCCCAATAGGTTTTAGGGTCTTGATCAACCGTGTTATGTGGGGAGAATTTTGAATGATTGCAACGCTGACTATTGGCCAAAGCTTTTTGATTTTTTGCTAAGTTCAAGGAAAACGATTCGTCTAAAATGGCCTTAAATTCGGTAAGTACTTTTACGTCATTTTCGTGAATGATTCCTCTTTTGTCAGGAGGTAGATTGAGAAGTAAAACGGCGTTCCTTCCAACCGATTTGTAATATATTTCAAGTAGTTGCTGTGGTGTTTTTACTAAACTGTCTTGACTGGCGTGGTAAAACCATCCAGGACGAATGGACACATCGCATTGTCCCACAACCCATTGGTTTCCATTGGAGTCTCCTGTATTCAGGTACTCCGTGTTGGAGGCACCTATGGTGAGGTTGTCTGTGTTGATGGTTGACCAAAAAGTACTTCCGGCAAAGCCTTTTTCGTTTCCGATCCAGTGAACATCGGGACCAGCGTCGGAAAATATTTTGATATTGGGTTGAATATTTTTAACAAAAGAGATGATATTTGGCCAGCCGTAATAGGTCTTTCTGTCAATCTTACGAATTTCGTTGACCCCTCCATAAAAACCATCACCTCCATTGGCCCCATCAAACCAAATTTCATTGATTTCACCGTATTGTGTCAATAGTTCCTCTAATTGGTTTTTGTAATAAACGATGTAGGATTCCTTCCCATAATCCTTGTGATTTCTGTCCCATGGGGATAAATAAAGCCCCGCTTTTAAGCCGTATTTTTTACAGGCCATGACAAACTCTTTTACTATATCGCCTTTACCCGACTTATAAGGACTATTTTTAATGCTGTGTTTCGTATACTTGCTGGGCCATAGGCAAAATCCATCGTGGTGTTTTGCTGTGAGTATCAATTGCTTCATCCCTACATTTTTTGCAGTTTTAACCCATTGTTCTACATCCAACTGACTGGGATTAAATATTTCGGGACTTTCGTCACCATAACCCCATTCTTTATCCGTAAAAGTATTTACAGTAAAGTGAATAAACCCGATCAACTCCATTTGCTGATAATCTATTAAGCTTTGATTGGGTATCACCTCATTAGGGGCAATAGCTTCATGTCTGTTCTGTGAGCATGCAGTAAGCAATAGCAACATTGAGGCGCTGATATAAATCATCAATCTAAAACACATTATTTTGTAAATCAAGCGTTTAATGTAATATAATATATAAAATTTATATCAATTAGAATTTGTAATACGCTCTTCTGATCTAATTTCTATTTATGAATGGAATGAAAATAAAGTAAGAAGCAAATTATGGCTTATTAAACAACAATCCGACACCAAAAAAATGTCAATAGTAGTTGGTTAGATAAATGCTTTTCAATAAGAAAGTCTGTGGTTTGATCTTATTAATTAGGTTAGGTTTAAATATATTCCCAAACGAATAGACTGCTGATCGTATGTTTTAAATGATTTTCTCTGCCAAATAATCGCCGACCTCACTTGTTTTATATGCCTTTCCTCCACTCTCTACCAAGTCTTCGGTAACGATGCCTTCGGCTAAGGAAGCATCGACCACTTTTCTGATCAAGGAACCTTCCTCTTTAAGACCAAATGACATTTCAAACATCATGGCGGCTGATAACACCGTCGCCAATGGGTTGGCAATATCTTTTCCTGCGGCCTGCGGAAACGAACCATGAATGGGTTCGTATAATCCTATTTCGGCTCCAACAGATGCGGAAGGCATTAAGCCCATAGAACCTGAAATGACAGATGCTTCGTCGGTGAGTATGTCACCAAAAAGATTTTCTGTGATGAGAACATCGTAACTGTTGGGCCACTGCACCAATCTCATGGCGACTGCATCTACAAATTCATAGGCCACTTCAACCTCTGGGTAGTCTTTTTCCATTGCTTGAACAGTCTCTCTCCACAACCTGGAGCTTTCCAAAACATTGGCCTTGTCCACACAGCACAATTTTTTACTCCTTGTCATGGCCAACTCAAAACCTTTCTTGGCCAGTCTTTGTATCTCATCTCGGGTGTAGGTACATGTATCAAACGCAGTATTGCCTTGGTTTTTTCTTCCTCTTTCTCCAAAATAAATTCCTCCCGTGAGTTCCCTTAAAAACACTAAATCAGTTCCTTCTATTCGCTCTCTTTTAAGAGGTGATTTCCCGATCAAAGAGGGAAAAGTAAAAGTGGGTCGAACATTGGCGAATAGTCCTAATTTTTTTCTCATTTTAAGTAAACCCTGTTCTGGTCTTACCTTAGCGGAGGGATCGTTATCAAATCGGGGATGTCCAATGGCACCGAAAAGAACTGCGTCTGCCTTGATACAGATTTCGTGGGTTTCGTCGGGGTAGGGTTCTCCCACTGCATCTATGGCAGCAGCGCCAGTAAGGGCTGGCATCCAGATGATCTCATGCTTGAATTTTTTGGCGATATTGTCACATACTTTTAAAGCTTGTTCAATTACTTCGGGGCCAATACCGTCTCCTGCTAAAAGGGCGATTTTTATTTTCATTTGTTGTAATA
>PBCE01000038.1 GCA_002716845.1 Flavobacteriaceae bacterium
CCCGAAGGTCGCTGGTTCGAGTCCAGCCCTCGCTACTACACAAGACGGACTAGTATTTTTACTAGTCCGTCTTTTATTGAAATCATCCTTATACCTTGTAAGTGAATATCTATCCTCAATAAGAGGAAGGAAATTTTGAAGATTATTTCATTAAAGAATTTGTGAATTCATTTAATTCAAAAAATAAATTTGTATTTTCTGGATTGTAGATTTCTTGTTTGATAGTAAGATAAACAATTAATCTTTTATTAATTTTTTATTGAGACCAAAACATGACACTACATCACCATGCATATAAATAAGATCATCATGCTTTTATTGAGCATTTTAGCTTATGGAGAAACACTTCGTGCGCAAACGTTAGATGCTTTCTGGCCAGAAATAAGTAAAGAAGCAAAAACATGGACCCGATGGTGGTGGATGGGCAGTGCTGTAAATAAAAAAGATATAACCCAATCTTTGGTTGCTTTTGAGAAAGCAGGTTTGGGAGGTGTCGAAATTGAACCTATCTATGGGGTAAAAGGACATGAGAAGGAATTTATAGATTATTTGAGTCCCCAGTGGCTGGAAATGCTAGAACACACCCTCAGGGTGGCAGACAGCCTTGACATGGGAGTTGATTTTACCTTGGGGACTGGATGGCCTTGGGGTGGCGCAACTGTAAGTACAGCCGAGGCTGCTAAAAGACTCTTGGTAAGAAAAATACAATTAAAAAAAGGTAAGGCCTTTTCTGATGTCATTTCCCCGTATACCACTGGCCACCTAGTAATACCTTCCGCACGAGATATCCGAAAAATAGATCCAGGAGTGGATGCACCAAAGCTCATTGGCGTTTTTGCTTTTAATGTCAAGAATGATTTAATCGAATTAACTCCGCTAATAAAGGAAGATCACTTGGATTGGAAAGCTGAAAATGATGATTTCTCTTTATACTTTGTTTATGAAGACCTGACGGGTCAAAAAGTAAAAAGAGCAGCCCCCGGAGGAACTGGATGGGTTTTGGATCATTTCTCACCCATTGCGCTAAATAATTATCTAAATTATTTTGGTCAAGCTTTTGAAAGTATGAACGGAAAAGTACGATCGGTTTTCAACGACAGTTATGAGGTGTACAAAGCGGACTATACCCCTGACTTTTTTAATATTTTTAAGAAACAAAGAGGCTATGACCTCCTCCCCTACATCAATCTGCTTTTGGATGAGAAAGATCTTAAGATAAGCAATCGCATAAGAAGTGATTACAGGGAGACGCTATCAGATATTTTGGTTGAAAAATTCAATCCAGAGTGGAACCAATGGGTAGACAAATTTGACGTAAAAACTAAATACCAGGCCCATGGATCTCCAGGTAATCTCATTGATTTATACGCAGCCGCTGATATTCCAGAATGTGAAACCTTTGGATCTATGCCCTATGAAATAGCAGGTTTTAGACGCATAGAAGGGAGTGGGAGCTCTCCAGCTTACCCCAATAGAAATTTTAGGGCAGGAGATGCTGATCCAGCCATGATCAAGTTTTCGTCCTCTGCTGCAAATTTAACCGGTAAACCATTAGTTTCTGCAGAAACCTTTACTTGGTTGAGGGAGCACTTCAGGGCAGCACTGTCTCAATGTAAACCCGAGGTAGAAGATTTATTCATCAATGGCGTCAATCATGTGTTTCTCCATGGGTCCACTTATTCTCCTGTATCGGCCCCTTGGCCAGGATGGAAATTCTATGCCTCGGTAAATTTTAACCCGACCAATCCGATTTGGGAGGATGCCCCTTCCCTTTTTGAATACATCAGCAGAACACAATCAATTTTACAATCGGGAAATCCAGATAATGATGTGCTGGTTTATTGGCCAGTCCACGATAGCTGGGCAAAATTTAATAAGGGAAAAACCCTAGTGCAATTCGCCATTCACCGACTGGACAATTGGTTGTCTGGAACCCCTTTTTATGAAACAGCACATTACTTATTGAAAGAGGGCTACGGTTTTGATTATATCTCTGATCGACTTCTGGAAAAAATAAATGTAGAAAATGGGGTCATTAGACTCCCCGGTGGTAATTACCGATCTATTGTTGTCCCCGCATCGACCCATATGCCACTTAAAACGATTAAAAAACTGGTTGCGCTGAGAGAATTAGGTGCCTCTGTTGTTTTTTTGGGAGTACCCAAAAGTGTTCCTGGCTTTTATGATTTTAAAAAAAGAGAAAAAGAATTGTCTGCTTTGGTTGAAGACAAAATCAATAAGGTTTACAATTTGAAAGAAATGGAAATCGCACTAAAAAAGTCAGGGGCAATCAAGGAAAGTTTAGTGAAAACAGGACTCAAATATATCCGTAAGGAAGAAAGGGGAGAAAAAATATACTATGTTATAAATCACAGTCCCAATACAATAGAAGGTTTTCTGCCTATAGGGGTTTCAACCCCTGAGGTATTAATCATGAATCCTTTGGACGGGAGAGTAGGAAAAGCTATTAGCCGGCAAGCTAAGGATCATACCCAAGTAAAACTATCTTTACCCTCGGGCGGTAGTCTCATTTTGAAAACTTTTAAAAGGCTTAATGCTCCGAATTGGCAATACCTTCGCGCTGCCGAAAAAGAATATAAGATCAGTGGTATTTGGGATTTTGAATTACTCAAGGGAGGCCCCGATATAGACTATTCCAAAAAAGTAAAAAAATTGGGCTCTTGGACCGAGTGGAGTGAACAAACAGAAAGTTTTTCAGGTACTGCAGCCTACAAGATTAGGTTCGAAAGACCTTCCAATCACCAAGGGTCTTGGCTTTTGGATCTCGGTGATCTCAGAGAAAGTGCCAAGGTGTGGTTAAACAATAAGTATTTAGGAACCTTATGGGCAAACCCCTACCATATTGTACTAAAGGAATTGAAAAAAGGAAAAAACACCCTGCGTCTTGAAGTTACTAATTTGGGATCCAATCGCATCAAAGCAAAAGAAGCCAGGGGAGAAGAATGGAAAAATTTCTATGAAATAAATATGGTAAGTTTAGATTACCAACCTTTTGATGCCTCCCGACTTGACGTCCTTAAATCAGGCCTTCTAGAAGACCCTATACTAATCCCCCTAGAAAATTCTCCTTAAAAAATTATTTCTATATTAAATAAATAAATCATAAACATGAAATTATTCAACTCGCTGCTTTTATTAGCCATTACAGCTTTATTGTCCTGTCAAGAAAAAGTAATTCAAAAAGAAGTAAAGAAAAAACCCAATATCATATTTATTATTTCCGATGATCAATCTTGGGGGGACTACAGTTTTATGGGACATCCCCATATTCAGACCCCCAATATTGATGCTTTGGCAAAAGAGTCTGCAACCTACACCCGTGGGTATGTAAGCAGCCCACTTTGTGGCCCCTCGTTGGCAACAATCATCACCGGAAAATACGCTTTTCAACACGGGCAAACAGGAAATGATGGAGGAGACTCAGGAAAAGGACCCACACTTTGGAATGATAAGGACGATGAAGAACTCAGAGCAAAACAATTCAAATTATCCAAAAAACAAGGACTCAACTACCTCTATAGCGAAAAGAGGAATGAGCTTTTTGATGTCGTTAAAGAAAAGTTTTACCAAAATAAGCTTTTAACAGATTACCTTTCTGAAGCGGGTTATCGCTCTTTTCAGTCGGGTAAATGGTGGCTGGGATCTTGGACAGAAGGCAAGTTCGATGCCGGTATGACACATGGTGATTACAAGAGAAAAGGGAGACACGGAGATGAGGGTTTAAAAATCGGTCGAGAAGGATTGGAACCCATTTATAATTTTATCGAAGAAACACAAAAATACGATACACCCTTTTTTGTTTGGTACGCTCCTTTTCTGCCCCACACCCCCCACAACCCACCACAAGAACTCTTGGACAAATACATGAAGGTTGCGCCAAGCAAAAGCGTAGCGGAGTATTGGGCCATGTGTGAATGGTTTGACCAAACCGTCGGCGCACTGATGCGTCACTTAAATGAAAAATCAATTGAAGACAATACATTAATTGTATATACAACAGATAATGGGTGGATTCAATCTGAGAAACACCACGTCTATGCTCCTCGATCAAAAAGGGCGCCACATGAAGGAGGGGTCAGAACACCCATTATGTTCCGATTCCCAGGAACAATTGAACCTGAGATAGACGACGCCACCTTGGTCGGTAATATTGACTTGATGCCAACTGTTTTGGAATTTCTCGATGTAAATACCGAAGATTTACCAGGCATAAACGCGCTTGACAAAGAAAAATCAAAAGCCCGAGAGGCGCTTTTTATCGAATGTTACAGTCATGATATTTTAAATGTGGAAAAGCCTGCTGAAACAGTATTGTACAAGGTTGCAATCAACAACAGATGGAAACTGATGATTCCTAATCCAAAAATGGTCCTTCGAGAATACGAAAAAACTGAAGAACAATTCATGGGTTATTACTCCAATAAAGTACAACTGTTTGACTTAAAAAACGACCCAGGGGAAATGGTCAATTTGGCGGAAAAGCACCCGGAAGTTGTCGCCCATATGAGTCAACAGATTGATCAGTGGTGGCAACCAACTGAATAATTATTAAACCAAAAAAAAAATCATTTTGAATAAACTCGCTTTTAAAATGTATTTGAAACCCGATGCGTTGGAGGAATACAAAAAGAGACATCGTGAGATATGGCCCGAACTGAAATCACTACTCGAAACTTCTGGAATCGTTAATTACCATATTTTCCATGATCCTGATACAAACTGTCTTTTTACCTACCAAGAAACTCAGGGGATAGATTCCCAATCATTGGGAGAAAACCCAATCGTTCAAAAATGGTGGGAATATATGCGCGATCTAATGGAAACACATTCCAATAACGCTCCTCGTCAAACAAATTTAGAAAAGGTTTTCACCCTTTAACTGGTTTTCTTGGTCGATCCTTTTTCCAATACTCCTTTAAAATCAATTGGCGACGAAAGAGAAATCATATTTTCCAGATCCCAATAGGAGTGAGGTTTTTTGTTTTTGTTCCTGGCGCTCCAGTATTTTTGAAGCCAGTTTTAGGTCATCCAACACCCAACTTCCTCCATCAATTTTGTTGAGAATCACATCCGAGGATGTGTTGGCTGGAATATCAATGGTCAGGTGTATATTTTCATTTTTTCTACTCCACTGAACCGCTATTTCTCCATAATAGGAATCAAAACGACCGTCGATATTATCAAAATTTTCATCGAAAATGGGTTCAATAGTATATCGTTTAAAACCAGGAAAATCCTCATCAATTTTTAATCCCATCAAATTGTTATAGATCCATTCTCCAATCGCGCCGTAGGCATAATGGTTGAAAGAATTCATGCTGGGATATTGAAAATCTCCATTGGGTTTTATCCCATTCCAGCGTTCCCATATGGTAGTAGCGCCTTTGGTAACTGGATACAACCAAGAGGGGTATTCTTTCCTGAGAAGCAAGTTGATGGCTTCATCAATTTTTCCGTTGTCAGATAATACATGACATAAAAATGGTGTTCCCAAAAAGCCTGTGGTCAAGTGACCATAGTCATTGATGTTGTCCACCAAACGGCCTACCGCTTTTTTGGCATTTTCTGCAGAGAGAAGATTGAACTCTAGTGCCAAAACATAGGCGGTTTGTGAATCAGAAACCAACATTCCGTTATTGGTCACAAATTCGTCATTGAAGGCTTTTACGAGTTTCTCGTGCAGTGCAGTGTATTTTTTAACATCAGCGCCCCGACCCAAGACTTTTGCTGATTTTATTAAAATCTGTGTTGAGTAACAATAGAAAGCCTGAGCAATTAATTTTTTGCTGGTAACGGCCGACCTTCCTGAATTGTCATCATCTCTGGAGAAGAACAACCAGTCGCCCCAGTGATCTTTTTTCATGTATAGGTTATTTTTTGAATTCTTGGTCATAAAATCCACCCATTTGACCATACTTACATATTGCCGATCCAAGGTTTTTTGATCTCCATAGATTAAATACGAATGCCAAGGAATGATGGTAGCAGCGTCTGCCCATCCTGTTCTTCCAAAATTACCTTTTAAGCTTTCAGAACTATTTTGTCCTAGATAATTGTTGTGTGGAACAACTCCAGGAACAGCACCATCGGGTCTTTGATCGTAGGACAAATCTAACAACCATTTATCAAAAAAGTTTTTGACGTCCATGTTAAATCCAGCCGTATTAAAAAAGGCCTGGGCATCTCCTGTCCAACCCAATCTTTCGTCTCTTTGTGGGCAATCGGTGGGTACATCTAAAAAGTTACCCCTTTGCCCCCATTGAATGTTATGTTGCAATTGATTAATCAATTCATTGGAAGTGGTCATAGAACCCGTGAAGTCCATGTCGGAATAAAGGGCAACCGCCTTAAAGTCATTCAGGTCTATTTGCTCCACGCCTTCTATTTTTATGTATCTAAATCCTTGGAAGGTAAAGGTGGGATGGTATACTTGATCCACTTTACCGTTTATCACAAAAGTATTTTTTTGCTTTGCTTTTCTAAGGTTGGTGACGTAAAACTCTCCTTCTTTATCGAGTACTTCCGCGTGGTATAGATTGACCTCAGATCCTTTTGGAAGATTTGATTTGAATTCTATCCAACCGACAAGGTTTTGTCCAAAGTCAATAACCTTGTCTCCAGAAGGGGTAACAATTAACTTTTTTGCGGCCAATACTTCACGTTTCTTGATCATTTCATTTCGAGTGTAGTCGAGCTTGCCTGGGTAAGGGACCACAGACTGGGCTTTTTTGAAATCCATTGCATTAACGGCAGGTGACGACCAATTGGGATCACTTAAATTAAAGTCTGCTGTTTCCCCATTATAAATGGAGGAGTTAAGAATGGATCCGTAGTGGTAATTCCACTGATCATCATTGACTATGCTTTCCTTAGAACCATCTTCATAGGTAACTACCAGTTCGGTTATAAAAGAGGTTTCGTCTCCATAGTCAGTTTTTCGTTTTCCGTTATTGGGTCTAAAATTTCTGAACCATCCATCACCAAGAATTACCCCCAACCTGTTTTTTCCTGTCGAGAGCATGTTCCGAACATCATACGCTTGGTACTGAATTCTGTTACTGTAAGAAGTCCACCCAGGAGTAAGGTAGGAGTCTCCTACTCTTTTGCCATTCAGCTGTGCCTCATAAACACCTCTGGAGGTGATATATAGGTGGGCTGAAGTAATTTGCTTTTGTAGGTTAAAATCGTTCGTAAAATAGGGGCTTTTAGCGTTCCTTTTATCTTGATCGTTTACACCAATCCAATCCGAATTCCAGTTTTCATCCTCCATCAATCCTGTTGTCCAATGACTTATTTTACTCTGTCGGGCACGCGATGACTGGTTAGTCCAAACCTTCACAGTCCAAAAATATTGGGTATCATATTCAAGTTCTATTCCCTGGTATTTGACATATACCGACTCAGAAGAATTTACTTTTCCTGAATCCCAAACCAAACTTTTTTTAGAAAAAATCTTATCGGTGGCCACAAAAACTTGGTAATGGGTTTGGTTCAGATTGTATTCGTCCGATTTCAGAATCCAAGAAAAGTCAGGATTCTGATTGTCCAAACCGCTGGGAGTAGTGAGTTTGTCCACTTCCAATTGCGTAACATTAACTTTCTGGGCATTGATCGAAATAAATGTCATAAAAGCAATGACAAAATTTATGGTACGTAGCATATAATA
Source organism: Flavobacteriaceae bacterium (assembly GCA_002716845.1). Lineage (GTDB taxonomy): Bacteria > Bacteroidota > Bacteroidia > Flavobacteriales > Flavobacteriaceae > UBA8316. The sequence goes on from PBCE01000038.1 coordinate 7,688, forward strand.
TTAGTTAATTATTTTAATTGTTTTAAGTTGATTTAAAACAAGATAGTAAATTAAATTATTTTTCATTCCTCTTGGACTTTCTAAAGGATAAAACTTAAAAGTAACTATTGGACTTGATCAAGTATTTGAGCAGCACCCAATGCGCAAGCAAATGAAGCGGGTTTTGCTTTAATTTTTTGGCTTGGAAATTGTTTTTTTAAGAGTGCTAAAAATATTTTATTATCAGAAAAGCCCCCATCTATATATATTTTTTTGGGTAAGGTTTCACATATCACATTAATTTGGTCTTTAAGCAGTTCTATCAGCTCCATCATCATCTTACAATAGGCGGTTTCAAAATCTGGAAAATCAAGATCATCTTGGGCAGGAGCATTCGCATTGTCTAAAAAATTCCAATGAAAGTGATTTTTTGAAGCAGGGAAGGTTTTTTCAATCCAAGCTTTATTCCACTCCAGACTCCGGTGATAATATTTAGACTTTTTAAAATGCTTAATCAGCTTTTTAACTTTTAATCGGTGTTCTTCTCCCAAAAATAAGCGAGAGGATTTTACTGGGCTCCCATCAACTTTCATATAGGCAGTCGCTCCATTATTGATTTGTGTTTTGTCAAAAAGAGAATCATCAGAAAATGGATTAAAATTGATGCACCATGTACCTGTTGAAAGGAGTATAAATGATTCCTTTCCCTTTAAAAGATAAGTCAACAAAGCGGAGGAGCTGTCGTGAATTCCAACACCAAAAATTATTTCTCTTTGGTTGAAAGTCTTTACAACTGTTTTATTGGTTTGAACAATAGGAGGGAATAAAAGGTCTATTTTTTCGGATTTTACCCATTTGTGATATTGTTTAATTTCATAATTCCACAGATCGGTGTGACATCCAATGCTTGTAAATTCCGTAAACTTTTCGCCTGTAAAAACAAAACTTAAATACTGGGGTAAATGCAGACTGCACTTGATTTTTTTAAACAATGTAAGGCGCTTAGTTTTGAGCCAATACAATTGTTTGCCCGAATTGAGCATGTTTAGGTTTTTGGATCCTGTTTGAGAAGCAAACACCGCTTCAGGGCCATAATTCTCATAGAAAAGATTAAAAGTATCGCCAGCGATTTCTTTGTGATAATCGTATACGGGGGTAATGATTTTATCGTCTTTATCTAAATGAACCCAAGTGGCTCCAAAGCCAGAAAAATTAACTTTTGTAATTTCAAATGCCTCGGACTGCATCAGTTCATCAAAGCGATCCTTCATCCATTTTTCGATACCTGCAATGTTTTCAGCCTTATCTCCGTCTTCGTCTCTAATTTTTGTAATCTTGATGCGCTCCCTTTTAAGAATCTTAAAATCAAGATCAAACAAGAAATACTTTTGATTGGTTTTACCCACATCAAAAACTAAGCAACAATCCTTAATCATTACAAACCAGTTGATTTAGAATCAATACCTCTGGCAGCGATGAGTTTATTTCGAACGTCGAATGTACGATAGGCGGAAAGTGGATCTAAGGCGCCTCCTTTTCGGGAAATCGATTCCATTACCAATGGCCTCACATCAGTTCTAAAGGCTTCTTGAAGAATCCGCTGCGACTGCGCAATATCATTACTGGATTGTGCAATTTTTAAACTGTCGTAATCTACCAACAAGGCCCTTGCATAGGCAATTTTAATGCTTTCAACAGACTGGAGCAAATCTTCCATGGGGTCCTTTAAGTTGTGACTGGCATCGATCATCCAAGACAATTCGGGATTATCGGTATCCTCCATACCTTGAACCAATTCACAAAAAATCAGGAACAATTGATAAGGTTTTATACTTCCTACAGTCAGATCGTCATCCCCATATTTACTGTCGTTAAAATGAAAACCACCTAACTTATTTAAGTGCATCAACAGGGCCACAATTTGTTCGATATTGGTATTGGGTAAGTGATGCCCTAAGTCTACCAAGCTCGTCGCTTTATCACCCAATTTTGAGGCCAAAAGATGAGAGGTGCCCCAATCTGGGATTACCATAGAATAAAAATTAGGTTCATAGGGTTTGTATTCTACCAAGAGTTTCCAATCTGTAGGTAAATGGTCATAAATTTCCTCCAATGATTCCAAAGTTCGTTGGAAAGCATCTCTAAAATTGTGTTGCCCAGGGAAAGAACTTCCGTCGGCCAACCAAACGGTTAGGGCTTTGGATCCCAATTTAACTCCGTGATCAATCACCTCTTTATTGTGCTGTATGGCCTCATTTGTAACGGCAATATCAACATGGGACAAGGAACCAAATTTATAGGAATTAACACTGTTGGGCTGATCTTGAAAAGTATTGGAATTGACCGCATCAAATTTTATATCCAACCCAAAAGCCAATTCCCGAATGGAATCGTAATCTTCGGGGATATCCCATGGAATGTGAAGACTGATGGCACCACTGGACTTATTTAGGGCGTGAAGTATTCCCACATCTTTGATCTTATCTCTCAAATTTGAAGGCTGACCTCCGGAGGGAAATCGACCAAAACGGGTACCTCCAGTTCCCAACGCCCAGCTGGGAATGGCAACCTGAAAAGCACCAATCTGTTCTATCAAACCTTCAGTATCGTATCCGCGATTTAAAAGACGCTCCCCCAGGTAATCCCAATTTCTCTGGTGCTCTTTTGAGTGTTCTTCGTTGAACGATTTAAGTTCATTTGAATCAAGCATAATAACAGAATTATCTGACAAAGGCATTTGTTACACCACCATCAACATTAATAATATTACCAGTGCTTTTGTCCAATACAGCTAAAAATGCAAATACACCATTGGCAATATCTTCAGGCTTGATAACCTTGTTGAGGATATTCCTCTTTGCATAAAATTCTGGCAGCTCCTCCACCGATATTCCATAGGCTTTAGCGCGTCCTTCCGCCCACTCGCCTTCCCAAATTTTACTCCCCAAAATTACGCCATCAGGATTTACTGTATTGACCCTGATCTGATCTGCTGCCAACTCAGCCGCCAGCAATCTGGACAGGTGCATTTGAGCTGCCTTGGCCGTTCCGTATCCTGCGTTGTTGGGCCCTGAAACGAGCCCATTTTTGCTGGCAATGTTGACGATATTCCCTCCTAAACCTTGATTGTTCATGATCTGAGCAGCGGTTTTGGAAAGAAGAAATTGTCCTTTGACCAATACGTCTTGCAGTAGGTTCCATTCGGCTTCTGTGGTGTCCAGCAAGGGTTTGGAAATGGCCAGCCCAGCGCTGTGAACCACAATATCCAGCCCACCAAATTGAAGACAGGCCTTTTGCACTGCGTTTTCCAGACTCTCTGCCTGGGTAACGTCACAATGACAACCAATGGCCTGATCGGTACTGTAAGCGTCGGTGGCATCTTTCAAGTACTCCTCTGAAATATCGGTAAATATGACATTTGCACCTTCTGCGATGAGTTTATCGGCAATCGCCCTTCCAATTCCTCCCCCCGATCCTGTGATCAAAGCCACTTTTCTCGACAAGGGTTTTTCTTTAGGCTGGCGTTGTAATTTAGCTTCTTCCAGCAACCAATATTCTATGTTAAATGCCTCTTGACGAGGTAATGAGGTGTATTTTGTTATGGCCTCTGCTCCACGCATCACGTTGATGGCATTCACATAAAATTCACTAGCAACGCGGGCCGTTTGCTTGTTTTTTGCAAAGGTGAACATCCCCACCCCTGGATATAAAATTACAACAGGATTGGCATCTCTGATGGCAGGGCTGTCGGAATGTTTACAGGCTTCGTAATATTCGTTATAGTCTTGTCTGTACTGATCAAACGAGGCTGAAATTTTGTCTAAAATCGACTGGGAATCATTGAGGTCCTCACCTGGAGAAAGACTTAAAATAAGTGGTTTTATTTTTGTTCTTAAGAAATGGTCGGGACAAGATGTCCCCATCGGAGCAAGCCGCTCTAAGTCATTTGAATTGATGTACTCCAGCACCTTGTCGTCATCGGTAAAATGACCAATCATATGATTTTCTGAGGAGCACAAACCTCGGAGTGTAGGGAACAACAATGCTGCCTGATGGCTCCTTTTTTCTGGCGACAAGCTTTCTGTTTTTTGACCTCCAAAAACAATACCCTTTTCTTTTACTTTGTCTTCTATGTATTGGGATGCAGCTTCAATCACTTCAAGACTGTTAACATAGGACTCATGGGAGGTTTCTCCCCAAGTAAATACACCATGACTGCCCAAAACAATTCCTCTGATATTCGGATTCTTATTCAGACAAGCTTCCAATTGCAATCCCAGGTCAAATCCTGGACGTTGCCATGGGACCCAGCCCATGGAGTCTCCCCATATTTCTTTTGTAATTTTTTCGCTGTCCTCTGCCGCAGCAACAGCAATCAAAGCATCAGGATGCAAATGATCAATGTGCTTAAAGGGAAGTAATCCGTGAAGGGGTGTGTCTATAGAAGGAGCTCTGCTGTCCAAGTCGTATATACAATGGTTGAAAAGGGCTACCATCTCATCCTCGTGTTCTAATCCCCTGTAGACTTTTTTTAGATCGTGGAGCTTTTGGTTGTATAGCCCTGCAATACCTGATCGGGTTAGGGTTCCAATATCACCTCCAGAACCTTTTATCCACATCACCTCGACCTCCTCGTTTGTCAACGGGTCTCTTTCTATAGTTTTACAACTGGTATTTCCTCCACCGTAATTAGTAATTCTTAGATCTGCTCCTAAAATATTGGAACGGTAAAGAAAGAGCGCCACTTGGTCGTCTCCAAGGGAAGCCGCTTTTTTTTCGTCCCATAAATAGTCTGCGTATTTATAATTATGTTTATTTTTCATTAATATTGGTTTTCAAATTCTTTATTTATGGTAATAAAAAGGGAAGATAATAAAATGGGTGATAATAATATAAATTCAGAATTCGAAAGGGAAATTGTTCCTGAAAAAAAATTAAAAAATTGGAAAAGTTTCTTGGGCATGTATGCTGGAGAGCATGCTGCGGGAACAGAATTCATGATAGGTCCACTGTTCTTAACAGTGGGTGTGAGTGCCTTTGATTTGCTGACGGGATTATTTCTCGGGAACTTGATGGCAGTATTTTCATGGCGTTATATCACAGCAAATATTGCCATAAAAGAACGTTTTACACTGTACTTTAAATTAGAGAAAATATCAGGAAAAAAATTGGTAAAGTTTTACAACGTGGCCAATGGAATTCTTTTTTGCTTTCTCGCAGGTTCTATGATCACAGTCTCGGCAACTGCTGTTGGTGTTCCCACGGGTATGGAGATGCCAAAACTTACAGATGTGTTCCCCAACAGTATTACTTGGGTCATCGTAGTAATAATCCTTGGCAGCCTCATCACTTGGGTAGCTGCCAAAGGATACGGAATGGTGTCCAAAGCTGCAAACTGGATGGCTCCTGTAATTGTTTTAGCTTTTCTGAGCTGCGGAATCGTTTCTGCCAATCAATTGGGGATCAGCAGTTTTTCAGATTTTCTTGCCGTTTGGGGTGAAGGTTCTGAGCCTTTTCCGGGACAAATAAAATATACTTTTTGGCATATTTTTCTTTGGTCATGGTTTTGTAATGCCGCCATGCACATTGGAATGTCTGATCTCACTGTTTTCCGCTATGCAAAATCTGCTAGCTCTGGATGGACCACCGCAGCGGGGATGTATATCGGTCATTACATGGCATGGATTGCCGCATGCTTGTTGTATGCCGTTTACCTAAAATCCCCAGAGGCTGCCGATTTTTTGGCAGCAGGATCAGCGCCTCCCGTGGCACCTGGTCCCCTGGCCTATAATGCGATTGGTTGGTTCGGAATTATAGCAGTAATTCTGGCTGGCTGGACAACTGCGAACCCAACCATCTACAGATCTGGATTGGCATTCCAAACCATGTTTCCAAAATGGACAAATACCCAAGCCACTATATTGGCGGGTTCACTGGCTACCCTTGCGGGAATTTTCCCTGCTTTTGCAATGAAACTATTAGATTTTGTAGCAGTTTATGGTTTTATTCTTGCGCCTGTCGGTGCGGTTATAGTTTTCGAATACTTTTTTGCTGATCGGTATGGAGTAATAAGAAATTATGCAGAAAAAAATAATGTAAATTTTAATAAATCTGTGTTTTTGGCCTGGTTAATTAGTTTCGTCATCTTTTTTGGATGGTCCAAAGCCCAAGGTGTTTTTCTGTCATTTCTTACCCTCCCCGCATGGATTACTTGCGGCCTCCTTTTTATTATCTTTAGCAAAATTTTTCAAAAGAATAATTAAAATAAAAATAGCTTGTCAAAACCCATTCAATATAATCCGCGTTTCCCTTCTATAGAAGACTTGAGGTCAAGAGCCCAAAAAAAAATCCCACAATTCGCTTTTGAGTATTTGGACGGTGGTTGCAATGAAGATATAAGTCTCTACAAAAATACCCATGAGCTCCGTAAAGTAGTGATGAAACCGCAGTATTTGGTCCCCTTTCAAGGCGCCAATCTAAAAACCGAATTGTTTGGACACGAATACGCTGCTCCCTTTGGTATTTCCCCGGTAGGACTGCAAGGTTTGATGTGGCCAAAATCCCCTGAAATATTGGCCAAAGCTGCTTTTGAACACAATATTCCTTTTATACTGAGCACCGTCACCACTGCCAGCATAGAGACCATTGCTGAAATCACTGAGGGAAGGGCATGGTTTCAACTCTATCATCCGGCTGAGGAGCTCGTAACCAAGGACCTCATCAAAAGAATTGACACTGTAGACTGTCCCGTATTGGTGATTCTCTCCGATGTTCCGTCTTTCGGGTATCGCCCAAGGGACATCAGAAATGGATTATCAATGCCTCCACGAATGACATTAAAAAATATAATTAGAGTATTAAAAAGACCGGAGTGGGCCCTGAGAACACTAGTTAATGGGCAACCCAGTTTTGAGGTTTTAAAGCCTTACATGCCCAAAAATTTAAATTTGAGTCAGTTGGGGAAATTTATGAATGCCACTTTTGAAGGAAGACTTAATGAGGAAAAAGTAAAAAAACTAAGAGACCTTTGGAAAGGCAAGCTTGTCATCAAGGGAGTGGAATCAGAGGCAGACGTTGAAACCGCAATTCGGTTGGGATTGGATGGTGTGATCATTTCAAACCATGGTGGGAGACAAGTTGACGCAGGGCAGGCTACCATTAACTCCTTGCAAAATATTGCCCCAAAATACGGGGATCAAATCAAAATCATGATGGACAGTGGCATTCGCGGTGGCACTGATATCGGAAGAGCACTCTCCTGTGGGGCAGACTTTACTTTCTTGGGCAGAAGTTTTATGTATGGTGTCTCGGCCTTGGGCAAAAAAGGAGGCGATCACACCATTTCCATTCTCAAAGCGCAGCTGACGCAAATGATGGAGCAAATGTGTTGTGAAAACCCCAAAGCGCTCACCAAAAGACTGTTGAAATAATTTTTTAGTTCCTTTAATAATCAATATCGGGGCTATCAGCCAACCCTGTAACGGTTCAGGAGGTCCATATTTAACTCAAAGCCAATCCCTGGACTTTCCGGTAAAGTTACATAACCGTCACTGTCAAGTTTTAATTTTGGATAAAATAATTCCTTGCGAAGTTCGTCTACTTCGGGGGGATAATATTCTAACAACTCCCCATTTGGGACAGCAGCAACCAGTGGTAGCTGTAACTCCTGACATCCGTGAGGGGCAATTTTTAAACCCTTTTCTTGAGCAAGTTTTGCCACTGACAAAGCCACATCATAGCCAGGACAGATGGTCGCATCGATATTTAGCATGCCAGCTCCCTTGTTTTCTAAAAGTGTTTCAAAATCTGCCAGCGTATAGTAATTTTCTCCCGTAGCAATAGTCAAACGGGTAGCCGCATTGAGAGTTTTGTGAGATTTAAAATCATGGATGGCCAATGGTTCTTCAAACCAATAAACATCGTAATTTTCCATTTCTTTGGCATAAGCCAATGCGGTTGGTAAATCAAAAGCACAATTGGCATCCACCAGTAAGTCAATGTGGTCGCCGATGGCGTCTCTGGCGGCTGCTACGCGCTTCATGTCCTTGGACAATCCTGCTTTCGGATCTCCAATTTTTATCTTAACTGCCGTTGCATTTAGCTCATTTACATTGTATAATAGTTCATCCTGTAATTCTTTTAATCCTTTATTTTTGGCATAGTACCCCCCTGCAATATAAGCCCTTACTCTTTTTTGTGCGCCACCCAATAAGGTATGGACGGACTGGCCTTTTACTTTTCCTTTGATGTCCCAACAAGCAATCAGAAGCGCTGCCAACACCTGGGTATGCAATCCTGCAGACCCTAAAATTTTATTTTGTTTTTCACCGAGTTCGAGGGTGAGCTTTTCGGTCTCCAGCGGGTTTTGTCCAATTAAAAAAGACTTGTAATATTCAACATAGGGTCTGTAAAATTCATTGGGCCGAACAGCCGCTGTTCCTCCATTCCATCCAATACCTTCTATTCCCTGATCGGTTGATATGGAAACTTTGTGCATTCTCCCTGGGCCATAAAAATGCATGCCATTCCATATTCCTGGTCTTTCCCATTCAAAGGATTCGCTTGTAATATTTGTAATATTAATATCCATTATTCATTAAAATTAATTCGTTAAATATTTATTGATTTGGGGAATTCATCTGGGACCAAATCCCAGAGGATGGGTAAAGCAAAGTAAACCATCAGGGCAATAATCACAATTGAAGTTAGGTTTAATAGAAAACCATTTTTGACCATGTCATTAATCTTTAAATAGCCCGAGCCAAATACAACGGCGTTGGGAGGGGTAGCCACTGGAAGCATAAAAGCACATGAGGCAGCGGCAGCGGCAGCCACCATCAATACAAATGGATGTAAATCAAACTCTAAAGCAATGGGAGCAAGAATGGGCAACATCATGGCGATGGTCGCCATATTCGATGCGATCTCTGTTAAAAAATTAACCACTGTGATCAGCAGTACCAATAAAAGGAAAAGGTTCATTGTTCCAAAAGCAGAAATTTGAGTCCCCACCCAAACAGACAACCCACTGCTGTCAACAGCTTTTGCGAAAGACATCCCTGAACCCAATAGCAGCAATACACCCCATGGCAACCGTTGGGTGTCTTCCCATTTCAGTATCTTTTCTTTTTTCCCTTTTACATTGATGAGGAACAAAAGGGTCGCGAAAAAAATGGAAATAATGGTGTCGTCAATTCTTGGAAAAATATTTTTTAGCAAAAAGTTCTTTGTGATCCAACAAAAGGCTGCTGAGAAAAAAACAAAACTGACGGCTTTTTGCTCAAATGTAATTTTCCCCAAGTCTTTTTTCAGCTTTGATATCTCCTCTCTCCCCCCCGAAAGTCGCTTTTGTTTAAAAGAAAAAGCTATTCTTGTAAGATAATACCAAGAGAAAAAAAGTATCATCATTGAAAGTGGAAAACCAAAAATAAACCACTCTAAAAAAGATATTTCATAATCATAAATTTGGGATATAGCCCCTGCCAACACCATATTGGTTGGAGTACCTATTAAAGTGGAGACACCTCCAATAGAAGCACTATAGCCTATGGAGAGCATCAATGCTTTAGCAAAAGTATTGGAGGCTGAGCCACTAAAGTCTGGATTGTCTTGAATCTGCTTGATGATTACGATCCCAATCGGTAACATCATAACCGAGGTGGCGGTATTTGAAATCCACATTGAGAGAAAAGCAGTAGCCACCATAAATCCCAAGATGATCATTTTTAAATCCGTTCCAATGTAGGAAATGATATGGAGGGCAATTCGCTTGTGTAAATTCCATTTTTCTATAGCAATGGCGATGATGAACCCCCCCAGGGTTAGAAACACCAGTTTGTGACCATATGCAGCTGTGGTGTCTGCCAATTCCATTCCTCCAGTTAATGGAAATAAGATCATAGGGAGCAGTGCGGTAACTGAAATGGGAAGCGCCTCTGTAATCCACCATGTAGCAATCCACATTGAGGATGCTAAAACAGCCCTTGAGGCATCGTTTAAGCCAGGAGGGTTAAAGAATAAAAGGGTCAAGAAAAACATCACAGGGCCCAAATAAATACCAATCTGTTTAGACGACATACTCTTTTGTGTTTTTAATAAAAATAGGCGTCAGCCTTAAATTTTTGCAAATGAACAAAAATTAATTAAGAATGAATCAATTCGACTTATCATTAAATATCAACTTATGTTTTTTTTCCACTAATTTGGATTTATTTTTGTTGAAATATGGAAAAAGTAAAAACATTAATTATTGGCAGTGGTCCAGCGGGATACACTGCTGCAATTTACGCCGCAAGAGCCGACTTAAATCCCTTACTGTACACTGGAATGGAACCAGGCGGACAATTGACCACCACTACCGAAGTAGACAATTTCCCGGGTTATCCCGACGGTGTTGATGGCCCTACAATGATGATAGAACTTCAAAAACAAGCGGAACGTTTTGGAACAGAAGTACGTATAGGTCATGTGAATAACTTTGAGTTTTCAACTGTATTGGGCGGTTCTCACAAAGCGTATGTTGAAGATGGAACAGAGATTTTGGCAGATACAGTCATTATCAGCACGGGAGCAACAGCCAAATATTTAGGAATTCCCAGCGAGCAAAAATTAAGAGGTGGTGGTGTTTCTGCCTGTGCAGTCTGTGACGGATTTTTTTACAAAGGACAAGAAGTTGCCATTGTCGGAGGAGGAGATACCGCAGCCGAAGAGGCAACCTATCTCGCCAACATTTGTTCTAAAGTGACCATGTTGGTCAGAAAAGACCAGATGCGTGCCTCCAAAGCAATGCAACATCGCGTTACCAAAACCCCCAACATAGATCTAAAATACAACCATGAAATAGACGAAGTCTTGGGAGATCAAGAAGTTGATGGACTTAGAATTTTCAATAATTTAACGGGTAAAAAAGAGGAAATCAAAATAACAGGTCTATTCATTGCTATCGGTCACAAGCCCAATACTGAAATTTTTAGAGGTCAATTGGACATGGATGAAGATGGATATTTAATTACCCACGGGAAATCTACGAAAACAAATATACCCGGGGTATTTGCCTCTGGAGATGTTCAAGATAAGGAGTACCGGCAGGCAGTGACTGCTGCGGGTACTGGCTGCATGGCAGCGCTGGACGCCGAAAGATACTTGCAGGCCCTTTAAGTCGGAATTTAAAAGTCTACCTCGGGGTTCCTAGCCTCAAAATGTATCAATTCTTGGTGCTCAAATCCATACACCACATTGATGGGGCGACAGCATATTTCACAATCCTCAATATATTCTGTTTTTCCCAAAGAAGGATCTAAAAGCATTGAAATTTCTTCCCAACAATAGGGACACTGAAAAAAATGCTCGAACATTATTGTAGTTTTAAATTTTCCAAATCGGTTACTATTTTTTCCCATTCCTGCATGTAAAGGCTCAGCCTTTTTTTCTTTTCTTGATATTGATCAAAAAAAATGGGTGTACTAATGGTCGCATCGTAATTGAGTTCTAATTCAAGATCGATCGATTTTATCTCTTGCTCAAGTGTTGCGATCTGATCTTCAATTTTTGAAAGTTTGTTCTTTAACCCTTTCGATTTTTTGTGCAGTGCATAATCCTGTCCTCTTAGGCTGACTGCTTTATGGGTACGCTGTTTTTTTTCGAGTACTTTGAGAGAATCCATTTTCTTATTTTCCAAATAAGTATCTACATCGTCCAGAAACAACTTGATTTTGCCCTCTTTAAACTCCAACACCTGTTGGCAGAGCCCTGAGAGAAAATCCCTGTCGTGAGAAACCAGAATAAGAGTGCCTTGGAATTCAAACAGTGCCTGTTTCAATATGTTTTTGGATTGGATATCCAAGTGATTTGTGGGTTCGTCCATTACCAAAACATTAAAGGGTTGCAGCAGCAGCTTGCAAAGGGCCAGCCGATTGCGTTCCCCTCCCGAGAGGACACTGACCTTTTTATCTACAGCATCACCTCTAAAAAGAAATGCTCCCAGCATGTCTCTTACTTTAGTTCTGTTCTCGGCAGTAGCTGCGTCTTGGGCAACCTCCAATACCGTCTTTGTAGCATCCAACGTTTCTGATTGATTCTGTGCAAAGTACCCTATTTTAACATTGTGACCCCAACGGATATTTCCATCTCCTTTGATCTCAGAAACCATTAGTTTTGCTAAAGTCGACTTCCCTTGACCATTTTGACCTACAAAAGCTAACTTTACTCCTCTTTCGATAAACAGGTCAACATCGTTAAGCACCTTCTTGGTGCCATAACTTTTGGCCAAACCTTCGGTTTCAAAAATCATTTTACCAGGTTGAACAGCCACAAGAAAACTGACTTTCATGGTCTCGGTCTCCTCATCGTCAATTGTAATTCGCTCCACTTTATCGAGCTTCTTTATTAAGGATTGCGCCATACTCGCTTTCGATGCTTTTGCCCTAAAACGTTCAATCAATCGTTCTGTATTTTGGATTTGCTTTTCTTGATTTTTCTGAGCGGCAAATTGCTGAATACGCATTTCATTGCGCAGGTTCATGAATTGGGTGTAGGGCTTTTTTAAGTCAAAATATCTCTTATTGACAATTTCGATGGTCCTGTTGGTAACCTGATCTAAAAACATAATATCGTGTGAAACCAGTACCACAGACCCTTTGTATTTCATCAGAAACTGTTCCAACCATTCAATGGAATCTATGTCTAAATGATTTGTTGGTTCATCCAATAACAAGAGATCATGTGATTTAAGGAGTATTTTTGCCAATTCGATACGCATCCGCCAACCTCCAGAAAAAGTATCGGTAAGCTGACCAAAATCTTGGGTTGAAAAACCCAGCCCCGCTAATATTTTTTCAGATTGAGATTTGTATTGGTATCCTCCCAAAGTTTCAAACGCACTTCCAAGATCGCTCAACTCCTGAATAAGGTTTTGATAGTCATCACTCTCATAATCAGTTCTGCTGTTGAGTTGTTCCCCGATCTCATCTTGAAGCGATTGATTTTTTAATATTTCTGGAAAAGCCTGAAAAGTTTCCTCTAATACGGTCAGGTGATTGTCTACTTCAAGCTCTTGGGGTAAATACCCCAAGGTAATATCTTTTTCCAAGGATATAATCCCTTCAGTTGGACTATTCTCCCCCGCCAAAAGTTTGAGTAAAGTACTTTTTCCTGCACCATTTTTTCCGATAAGACCAATGTGATCTCCCCGACCAATTCTAAAAGACAGGTCTTGAAAAAGGACTTCACCACCAAAAGAAACTCCTAAATTATGAATGTCGAGCATGAATCATTTATTCAGTTGCGAAAATACTTATTTTCAAAACGATTTATATTGACCGAGGCTGGGAGTTTTTTGTTGTTTTCTATGAATTCAAAAAGCCACTGGGACAACAGTGGGGACATCAATACTCCACGAGTACCGACACCATTAAAGATGAACATATTTTTGTGTTTTGGTTGTACGCCCAACAAAGGTCTTCTGTCTTTAACATTGGCCCTGATCTCTGCTCCATGTTCAAGGATTGTATAGGGAAGTTTTAAAAATTGATTAAGTTTTGAGATCAGCCACTCCCTCCCATTTATGGTGGTTTTGGTGGATTTGTCGGTCCTATCAAATGTTGCACCCACCCAATATTTGTGATTTCCCATGGGGGATAAAAAAATAGGGCCTTTATATATGACTTGATCATTTAGGGCATCGCACTCAATAATCAGCATTTCTCCTTTTGATCCTATCAGGGGTAAATAGCTAAAGTAGGGGTTAACCACACCGCTGTAACCCTGACAAAAAACTACTTTTTTGGCTATGATGTCTTTGTAGGTAATTGATCCGTCTTCAACCCCTAAGTCCTGATGGTCGATTTTTTCTGATACTATTCTATCCGGGATTATTTTGGTTCGGTATTCGGTCAAGAGCCGCTGAGTGTCAACTCTAGCACTTTGTATGACACCCCCAAAGCCAAAAGGAGCCTTAATTTCCAATTGTCTCTCATTGGAAATCCATTCTTTATTTAAAAACTTTTCGAGAGCAGCACTGGAGGCTGCAATTCCCCAGTCGTTTTGTTCCTGAGTGCTATTAAAAATCCTGTGTATGGGAAGTCGATATAGAATTTTAGTCTCAAGAAGTACTTCTAAATCGTTGTAGACTGGTAGTGCACAATTCAAAAATGTTTGGGCATTCCAAAATGCATTGAATCGTTTGAGAACGGTGGGGTTAACTATTCCAGCTGCAATATGAGAGGCGCTCTGCTCCTCTGGAGCAATTACTATGAAGTCTATATTGTTTTTTCGTAATTGCTCCGCATAATTGAGTCCAACAATTCCTAAACCTACAATGAGCGTATCTACATTCATAAAACAAAAAAAGCGTTATCCTCCGATAACGCTTTGATTTATTGGAAAATATTTTTAATTATTCCACATATCTTGTTCAAAGTCTCGAATTACGGATTTAATCCGCTCGGATTCCAAAAGCATCCTCAGTGCATCTTCATAAATATAATCTTTCACTTCACGATCCTCATATACATTTTCTTCCTTGTAAATTATAGAAGAGAATCTTCGGGAATTTAACATATGGTCATAAGTAATCGGCTGTGAAGAGTTTCGGGTATTAAATACCTTGTTGGAGTTTAAAGAAGTTCGAGCGTCGGGAAACCATACCCAAAACAGCTCTACAAGGTCTTCTTCTTCACCCGGTAATGTTTTTATAGCTACATCAGGCGCAACTGGACAAATCGCCAGCAAACGGTATTTGAGCTCCCCCAATCTTTTATCGAAATACCAAGTACCTTTTATTTTATATTGTCTGATCTCAGCTGCAGTAATCCTTCTACGTTCAATGAACTGAGGATCGACAAATCCGTCTGCATTGAATTGTTCGTAACCCGCATCGGTTGTATCGACAGCCACCAACCTCTCTTGTATTTCCTCATAAGTAAGTTTCTCCCTAAAATATGCGGATTTATAAACTTCTTTTATGTTGTTGTTACCCAGATTTTTTTTAAAAACGTCGAAAAGAGATCTTCTCTCTGGTCCCAAATTTAGGGTATCGGTTGGATAATAATAGGGGAAATTAACGCGTTCGTCTAAGTCGATGATTTCCCAAACTGTTTTGGACCATAATAAATCTCTATCATCTACATAACCGTATGCTAATGGTTTTTCATCATTTGATTCCAGCTGTTGATCATTTAACACTCCTATATCTTGAGGAACCCTTGCGTTGAGCAAATTGGCTTGGGCAGATAGGGGGTGGACTCCCCCGACCAACAGGATTAGAAATATAAAAAGATTAAAAACTCGGTTCATGATGCTATGGTATTAATTAACCAACTGACAAATTACAGGCGATATTCTTTTGAATTTATACGATGGATTTTTGGGATTGACCACTTTAATGTCGAACACTTGGACAGATTGTCCCGCTTTGGCCCTCCTAAGGGCGCTTTTGGCTCTTGAGTCTAAGCGGTTTCCGTTCACGCTGATGGTCGGTTGACCCGGAACTTTAAATTTAAAACTTACGGTTTTAAGTGTAATATCAAAGTCGAAGTCCTCCAGCACTGCTCCTATGGTTGAAATGTCCAAAGATGATTTTGGAAGAGTAAATGAACCTGACTGTTTTCTTACGGTGCCTTGTGGAGCAGGAATATCTTTAATCCTAAAGTTGGTTACGGTCGATACTTTTTTACCATCAGGGAGAGATCCACTGGCAGAAATTTTAACTTCCCTTCCTTTGCCCGGTATCATATTATATCTACTTCCTCTTAATTTTCTTAGACCTGGAGCAGATGCAGCCACTTTGTTGTCGGGGATTCCTGGTATTGATATGGTCATTGGGTTTTCTACACCTCTGTAAACCACATTCATTTTGTCCGCAGAAATAACGGCTGAATTTGGCTTTGAAATCACAGCAAAAGATTGATTAACTGGAATTTTAGACTCTGCACCGTCGTTCAGAAATACTAAGTCACCAGTAATTTCATGATCTCCAGGGCTTCCAGCGCCCACTTTTAACTTAATTCCTCCAGCTATAAGATCATAATCATCTTCACTTAGTGGTCTTCCATCCAAGCTCAATTCTACTCGATTAGGATTTTGGGCCCCACCTTTTCTTCCTAAAACAATACTCCCGTCAAAAGTTTCTCCTTGGTAATAGGCCCCTTTTTCTGTTTTTAATAAACTGATGTAATTGGTCTCGTTTACGTTTGATGACATCTTTAACTCTTTACCCATTAGGGTTGCAAATACATCGTGTTCTGTTTGCCTGATATCATTTTGCATCATGGAAAATTTTGCCAACGAAGAAACAAGGGGAAAGCCTTGGAAATTAGCATTGAACCATGGCTCGTCCAATCCGTCTCTGTTTTGAATATTTCCGTTTTCATCTCCAGTGAAAAATCGGGCCTCAACCATTTCTATGTACTCAGGATATTGACTACCAAATACTTGAATTACATGCATTTTGTAGTTATTTATCATATCGAGAAAGTCACTTGCTGCATCATTTGAACCTTCCTTAAAAAACATCATATCAAGTTGTTCTCCTTTGTCCATTTGAGCATACTCTTTTAACTCAGGGTCCTTTTCTCTTTGCTTTTCTGTAATTTGACTGATTATCTCACCAATCTTAATGTAGAACTCATCGGATTCCTCTTTAATTTCTTCCGCAGTCCTTAAGTGACCAACCCATTTACCTCCCTTATCTTCAGCATTTGTTTTTATGTTTTCGTAAATATTGTTGTTACTCTCGTCTACCCTTTGATTGGCATCACTTATCTTTACATACATCTGGCCAAATCCATCTAAAACCTCCTTACTTACATTCAAAGCAAGCATGGTGATGAATACCAAATACATCAAACTGATAAGTTTTTGCCTGGGTGTTTCTTTAGCTCCAGCCATTTTGTCTTTTTAATTTTTGTTCATTGCACTCAGCATACCATTATATACTTGATTCAAAGCTGATAAATTGGAGGACAATGCTTCCATTTGTAATCTTAGTTTTTCAGCATTTTCAGCCACATTTTCGTTGAATTCAGCATTGTTACCTGCGGCAATGACTTGCTCTGCGTAAACTTGATTCAGTTGCTGAAGTTTTTGAGACGCATCTGTCAACTGCTCAGCGTAGTTGGCTGAAGATGAGGCAGCGTCAGCGGCGGGGGTTAACGCTTGAGCTGAGGACTCAAGATTTTTTATGCTTTTGGTTAAGTTGTTCATCAGCGCTACGTCTAATTTTGCTTCTTTAAGCATTTCATCGATTTTTGAGGAAAGGCCTTGTTCTACAGAGGTACCAGCACTTTTGGGACTACCGTTCAATTTTTTTACGAATTCGTCGTGCTCTTCTTTAATTTCACCTGTATTCAAAGCAGATACAGTAAAAATTAGGGCTTCAGTTCCCAATCCCAATCCGAGTACCAAACCACCTGTGATGGGGCCAATTTCTAAGTGAAGGATTTTAAAAAGGGCTCCGATGATTACTACAGCTCCTCCCAAGCCGAATAGCATGTGCATGGCCACTTTACCCCTCAGTCTTTTTTTCAATAATTTATTGTCCATTTTAATTTATTTTAAAGTTTATATTGTTTTCAAAAATATGAATTTATTTTATTTTGACTTTCGATGTTCCTAAGTAATCTTGAACGGTTCTAAAACCAATATAGCTTCTCGCAGTGTCGGCGTATTCATAATCTCTAGAACTCACCCTAAGGTAATAAGCTACGTCTTTCCATGATCCCCCCCTAACAACTTTTCTGGACTCCGTTTTAATCGACATATTGGGATTCAACGAAGCTACATACTCGTAGGCGCCACTGTCATATGATGAACTGGTCCATTCCGCCACGTTACCCGACATATTGTATAAATTAAAATCATTGGGTAAATAGGATTTTGCCTCTACAGTATATACGGCCTGGTCTGCAGCATAATCTCCGCGCAGGGGTTTAAAATTGGCTAAAAAACAAGCCCTATCATTTAGCAGATACGGGCCTCCCCATGGATAGGTACCAGAGGGAATCCCTCCACGAGCAGCAAATTCCCATTCTGCTTCGCTGGGCAATCTAAAATTATTTACCAAAGGTTTGCCTTTGGATTTTTGGTAACCATTTTTATAATGTGTTCGCCAATTACAAAAAGCAACAGCCTGTATCCAAGAAATTCCTACTACGGGGTAATCTTGAAAAGCAGGGTGAGAAAAATACTCGTTGTGCATCGGTTCATTGTAAGAGTATATAAAGTCTTTGATCCAAACTGTTGTGTCTGGATATATCTGAATTTCCTCTTGTTTGATGTAGGGTTTCCTATCGATAAATTTGGATCGAGTTCTCTTACTTTCCGCAGCAGCAGCCTCGGCATCAAACCAGGTGTATTTGTAAACTAACTTGGTGACATCTATTTTCATTTCCCCATTGTACCAAAGGTCGGGTGGGAGATACATTGAATCCAAAACCTCGGCGTAATTTTGATCGGGATAATCTCCTGTCTCCCAATAAATTTCGTTATCCCAATTGAGCGGCCTTCCTGCATACAGGTCCTCACTCAAATCGTAATAATTGGAACGCATGTATTTTTGGAATTCATTTAGGTCTGAGGTATCTGCATCTTTAAAAGAAAATTCTCCTATTCCGTCACTGTTTTCTTCTCCCAACTCTAGCTCATCTGCTTTTCTTGCCAATAATGCCATGGTAACAGAATCTTTGACCCAGTAAACAAACTGACGGTATTCCCCATTAGTGATTTCAGTCTCGTCCATGTAGAATGAAGGAACGGTTACGGTGCGGGCAGCTGCATTATTAAGCTGGGCTATATCTTCGTCTGACTTACCCATTATAAACGCCCCTCCTTCAATAAGGGTCATACCATAAGGTTTTTCGGGAAACCACTTTTTTTGTTTTACACCGATCAGTTCTCCTCTATTTTTCCTGCCACAACTGATGACAGTAAATACGATCAAGACCAACAAGAGAATCCTTTTAATCACGTTTGGCGAAAAATTACCTAAAATAGATTTATGTAAAACTATAAATTTTTTCACTATATATTACATCTCAATAAACGTCCGTTACCTAAATCTGACAGACAGCTCAAAAGTAGGAAATTATATTACATTCTTAACCTACTGTTCTTTTTGTGGCTTTCCACCATTTATCTGGTATTATATCGCTGCAAGCATCCAAATAATCTTGGTGCGTGCAAGGTAATAACGCAGTTGTTTTATTTTTATTATCTAAATAACTTTCATTTATTATTTCAATCCACCATCGATTGCTTCTATCACTTTGGTAAAAAACCATCTCAACATCAGTCAATGCAACGGTATATCTGGTAAAACCACTACTTGTAAGCACAGGGTATTCGTTAAATCTGTTGTGATAACCTTCAATAAAATACCATACGATTTGTGCCAACAACTGGTGAGAAACACTCGTATTTGGTATTTCAAAAACTCCAAAAAGTTCTGTCCTGTCACTAATCCCAGCATATCGGGCAAGTGCACAAATGGTTCTTGCATCGATTCCGTTTGGGGCACCTCCTCTTTGATTTAAAGCTTGCC
>PBCE01000039.1 GCA_002716845.1 Flavobacteriaceae bacterium
ATATTTCCATTTTTTGGCTGGAGTTGCTGTTTTAAAAAATCGGGCAAACTCACCTTACCGATAAAACAAAGCCCTTGTGAGTCTTTCTTTTCTGCCGTTACCAAACCCAATTCTCGGGCCATGGCACGCACTGCTGATTTCTGAAGGTGCCCAATCGGAAATAAAGTTTTTGACAGTTGATCTTGGGTCAGCTGACAAAGAAAATAGGACTGGTCCTTATTGCCATCCGCTCCACTGATCAAACGGTATAGAGTTTGCCCCTCCTGGGTCTGAAGAGTGTCTTTTTGACAATAATGCCCCGTCGCTACATAGTCTGCACCAAGTGATAGGGTAATTTTTAAAAAAATATCGAATTTGATCTCTCGATTACACAATACATCTGGGTTGGGAGTTCTTCCAGCAGCATATTCGTCAAACATATAGTCTACTATGCGTTCTTTGTATTCTGTACTCAAGTCAACAGTTTGGTAGGGGATTCCTAGCTTTTCTGCTACCAGCATCGCATCGTTGCTGTCCTCCAACCAAGGACATTCGTCGGAAAGCGTCACGGAGGTATCATGCCAGTTTTTCATAAAAAGACCAATGACATCGTAACCTTGTGCAATAAGTAAATATGCAGCAATACTGGAGTCAACTCCACCAGACAAGCCCACCACCACCCTTTCCTTTTTCATAAGACAAAGTTACGCTAAGAATTTAGATTTAAAATAAGTGAAAAACTACTTTTGGCTACGTCCTTTTTTTTGCTTTTCAGCTTCTTCCATCGCTTTTTGCAAACGCGCTGAAAAGCCTCCCGCCTTCCGAGGTTTCTTTTTGTTCTCCTCAATCTTTGCATGAATCTTATCATCGTTGATAATGTAATTCTTAATGACCAACATCAAAAAAATGGTTAACAAATTGGACACAAAGTAGTACAAACTCAGCCCACTGGCATAATTATTAAAAAAAAACAACATCATAAGCGGCATCAAATACATGACGACCTTCATGTTGGGCATCCCGGGCTGCTGGGGCATGGCCTGCTGTCCCGTTGTCATCTGGGTATAAAAGAAGATAGCAATAGAGGCTAAAATCGGAAACAAGCTAACGTGATCGCCATAAAATGGAATGCTAAATCCCAAATCAAATACAGAGTCATAGGACGATAAATCGTCGGCCCAAAGAAAACTTTTTTTTCTCAATTCAAAAGCGACCGGAAAAAATGTAAACAAAGCATAAAAAACAGGAAGTTGGATCAGCGCGGGGATACATCCCGCCATGGGGTTAGCTCCAGCGCGGTTATACAAACTCATGGTCTCTTGCTGACGCTTTACAGCATTGTCTTTGTACTTTTTGTTCAATTCCTCTATCTCTGGGCGTAATACCTTCATTTTAATTTGGGAAACATATGATTTATAAGTCACCGGTGACATGGCCAAGCGTACTATTACCGTCATCAGAATGATGGCAATACCATGGGGTAAAAAAGCAGAAAGAAACCCAAACATAGGCAAAAACACAAAACGATTCAACCATCCAAAGATTCCCCAGCCCAGTGGTATTGAAGACTCTAAATCTCTATCATATGACTTCAACGTTTTATAGTCTGTGATGCCAAAATAATATTCAAAATTACTCCTAAACTCGCCCGACTCATATTGAAGTGGAATTTCTAATCCAAATTTTTTGGTAAATACCTCATTCAGAGATTCATCTTCGGTAAGACTTTTTGAGCTCACCTTTACCTGAGTCAATGGTTGGTCTGGAATTAGTATCGCACTAAAAAAATGTTGTCTAAAAGAAACCCATCTGATCTCCTCTGGAGACTCCACATCAGTTCCAGACAATGATAAATAATCGATCTTATCACCTTCGTAGCCATAAGTCAATTCCGTGTACCGTCCTTCATAGTCAATGCTTTTTGAATTTCTGTAAGCATCGGTTTCCCAAGTCAACAACGCAGACTCGCTGCTGTCCAGTAGGGAGGCAATACCTGAAGATTGAACACTAAAGTCGACTAAAAAGTCATCAGCATCAATGGCATAAACAAATTCTAAATACTGGTTTATGCCAATATTGGCGCGCAAGGATAGGATTTGTTTTCGGTTATCAGCACTCAGCCGAGGGGTAAAATAAAAATCTTTGGTGTTGAGTCTCCTTCCATCTTTGGTGACAAATTGTATGTTAAACACATTATTGCCTTCCTTTATCAACTCCAAAGGTTGGTCTAAATAATCAGTATAGTTCTTTAAACGCACCAAATTAAGGAGCCCTCCCTTGGGGTTGACTTCAAGATATAAGTCTTGATTTTCAATTTTTTGAACAACCGCCCCTTTATCCGTCATCCAATTACTAAAGATCCCAAAGGTGCTTTGTAAATTAATTTTTTGAAGGGAATCATTCAAAGGAACAGCAAGGGGTTCAACCGCATCAACGGCAGCCTCAGTATTTGTTGGGGTGGCTGGTGGACTGGCGACCTCCTCTGGCTGATTGACATACAGCATCCAAGTAAGGATCATTGCGATTAGAACGAATCCGATGAATTGGTATGGGTCAAATCTTCTTTCTTCCATGGGTTTAGTTAGATTGCTGTGCGATAATATAGTCAATAGTGGCTTTTATAAAAGCAACAAACAAAGGATGTGGATTTGAGACCGTGCTCTTGTATTCGGGATGAAACTGCACCCCGACAAACCATGGGTGATTTTCATTTTCAATAATCTCTACCAATTCTGTAGCGGGGTTAACACCTGATACTTTTAAATCACCTTTGTCAAAAACCTCCGTTTTGAAGGTATTATTAAATTCATATCGGTGACGATGTCGCTCCCCAATTTTATGATTTTTATATATTGAGGCAACTTTACTGCCTTTGGTCAGGTCACAATCCCAGCTTCCCAAGCGCATGGTACCTCCTTTGTTGACAACCCCCTTTTGACTCTCCATGATGTCTATCACGGGGTAGTCCGTGTTTTCATCTATCTCTGTGGAATTGGCGTTGGGGTGCATTAATACATTTCTGGAATACTCAATCACTGCCATTTGCATGCCAAAGCAAATCCCAAAAAAAGGAATTTTGTTTTCCCTGACATAACAAATTGCAGCTATTTTACCTTCGATTCCCCGACCACCAAAACCTGGCGCAACTATAATGCCCTGCAGGTCTTTTATCTCTTCTTGTACATTCGTCTGGTTCAAAAACTCGGAATGAATACTCACCACCTCCACTTCGGTTTCATTAATGGCACTGGCGTGGGTGATGGCTTCCAAAATGGACTTATAAGAATCTTGTAACTCAACGTATTTTCCAACCAGACCAATCTTTACTTTTTTCTTTGGGTTTTTATATTTCTTTAGAAAAACTTTCCATTCCTCCAGATCGAGACTGGATTTGGATTTTAATTTTAACTTATTCAAAACCACCTTATCCAAACCTTCTTCCAACATCTCAATCGGAACATCATAAATGGTGCCTACATCGATGGACTGAATCACCGCCTCTGGTTTTACATTGCAAAAAAGGGCTAATTTTTTTCGGATGTCATCGGACAGATTGTGCTCTGTTCTGCAAACTAAAACATCTGCTTTTATACCACTTTCCATCAGTGTTTTTACAGAGTGTTGTGTCGGTTTAGTTTTCAGCTCTCCCGCAGCCGACAGGTAGGGAATCAAGGTCAGGTGAATGACCATAGCATTATCCTCTCCCAACTCGTAAATGAGTTGTCTCACAGCTTCAATATAAGGCAATGACTCTATGTCTCCAACGGTACCTCCTATTTCAGTGATCACAATTTCAAAATCACCCGTATTTCCCAAAAGCTGGAATCTATCTTTTATTTCATTGGTGATGTGCGGTACTACCTGAACTGTTTTACCCAAAAATGCTCCTCGACGTTCTTTTTCAATTACACTCTGGTAAATCCTTCCCGTAGTTACATTATTGGCTTGAGATGTTTTTATATTAAGGAAACGTTCGTAGTGCCCCAAATCCAAATCAGTCTCTGCCCCATCTTCTGTTACATAGCACTCTCCGTGTTCATAGGGGTTCAACGTTCCAGGATCTACATTGATGTAGGGATCGAATTTTTGAATGGTGACTTTGAATTGCTGGGCCTGAAGTAATTTGGCTAATGATGCGGCTATAATTCCTTTTCCTAAGGAAGATGTAACACCTCCTGTGACAAAAATATATTTTATATCCGGCATCCGGTTTTTTTTGTATAATGACTAACCGGGCTTAAATTTACAAAAACCAATGCTACTTCTGTCCGATTTGATCTATTTCTTGAGCTCTTTGATGTCAAAATCGTCGTGTTGTAATAAAAAATATCCTGTATTCTGAAAACCATTGTTTTCTTTTTGATATAAAAATCTACTTTCCTGATAATCGGTTTCACCAATTTCATTGATCGATTTGAGATCACCTCGGTAAACTTTCCTCAATATCAAATCCAACACCAAATCATATGCCCTGATTGCGGTGCGGTTGGGGGGCTTACCAAAGGTCCTGATGTAGTGATTCTGAAAATGGTTGTATTCCCCTAATTTAAGGGGCAGCCGATCTGCAGTATAGGTAAACTTAAGATCCCCAAGTTGTTTCTGCGACAAATTGCTGTTCTCATAGGCATTACTGCGATAGGTAGTAAACAACTGAACCGATCTCATATCGGTTAATTGGGCACTCATCTGGGAACTCGCACTGGATATTAAAGAAAAGTCTTGGCTCTCTAAAATCACCTTATTGGGCAAGGAATCCACCAACAAGGAATCCACCAGTTCGGGCAAAAGATAATTACTTTTTTCAGGTCGTAATAGGGTCGCCTTCGGAAACATAACCAAAAGCTCTTTCTCAATATTTCTGCTAAGAGAATCTACCACCAAAACAATATTATCCTCCCGATTCAAGTACTTGTCTAAATACTCAAACATTCTTTTTCTCAGAAAACTTTTGGGGGTCACTGATTGATATACAGCATTCCTAAGGGCAACTGGATTGGTGGACAGTGGGGCTACTTTTGGTACGTCTCGGAGTGTTGTTTTGGTCGATAAATAATCAAAATTGGAGGGAATCAGCGGTCCAATGATAGCATCGGTTTTAGAAAAATCATGCGATCCGACAATCTCATTGATTTTAGTGATACTGTTTTCTGTGTCAAACACATAAAGCTTAACTGTAATTCCATAATGGGTAAGGGTATCCGCTGCCAGTAGTACACCCGCATAAAAATCTGCCGACAAAGTGTGTAAATTTCTACTTTGAAGTAGTCTTCGGGTGTCTTCAATGGAGTCATATACCATTTCATTGGACTTAAAGGGCAGTAAAATCGATAACGACACTTCCAATTTTTTATCTATCGAATCAAAAAGGGAAATGCGCTCTACCAAAAGATCGTCTTCAATCTTAAGTCCCCCCCTGGCCTCCTGAGGAACCCGGAGGACCATCCCTGCTTGTAATCCCATTTCCAATAACTTAGGGTTCAATGAATCCAATACCCTTTTTGATACATCAATTTTCTTTTCAATCCTGTAATAACCCTCTTTGGGGAGAACAGTGTAATAATTGTAGCTGCTGTCCCAAGTAGTATTTGCTGTTTCGCTCTCTGTAATTGACTCCAACCGGGGAACAAGAATTTGCTGACCTTCTTTGAGCCCCAATCTAATGGAGGGGTTTAAGGCCTCCAACTCAGGAATAGTGATCTGGAAATTATAGGCAATTCGCCATTTGGTTTCTTTGGGTTTAACTATATAGGACGCTGTCGTTAATTCTATCACCGGTTTTGGTGAGGAAGGAGCAACCGCAAGTTTTGGGTAAACAGGGATGCGCAATATCATCCTTCTTCTCAAACCGACCTTTTCCAGTAGTGGATTGTATTCGTTGAGTTGCTTCTCCGTGATGTTGTAATTTCTGGTAATTCCAAAAATCGTTTCTTTTTTTTTGACCTTGTGGGAAATAAATTTTAAGGGGGTTTCCTGAGCATTAGCAAAACCAAGGCCTGAAATAATAAAAACAAACGCTAAAATTAGATTCTTATTCACCGTTCTGTATTTTTGCTATTCCCATTCAATGGTTGCAGGTGGTTTGGAACTGATGTCGTATACCACCCGATTTACCCCTTTTACTTTATTGATAATCTCATTAGACATCTTTTGAAGAAATGCATAAGGCAAATCGACCCAGTCCGCAGTCATTCCATCGGTGGACTGAACGGCCCTTAATGCCACACACTTTTCATATGTTCGCTCGTCTCCCATCACACCCACACTATTTACTGGAAGCAGCATGGCCCCTGCTTGCCATACCTGATCGTAGAGGTGCCAAGATTTTAAACCCGAAATAAAAATTGCATCTACCTCTTGTAACATCCTTACCTTTTCCGCAGTGATATCTCCCAAGATTCGAATGCCCAAACCTGGCCCTGGGAAAGGATGTCTTCCCAACAACTGCGGATCTATACCAATACTGGTCCCTACCCTACGCACCTCGTCTTTAAACAACATTTTCAAGGGCTCAACCAGTTTCAATTTCATGTAATCCGGCAGCCCACCAACATTGTGGTGCGACTTGATAGTCGCCGAGGGTCCGTTGACAGAGATGGATTCTATCACATCAGGATAGATCGTACCTTGCGCCAACCAGCTTACCCCCTTTATTTTTTTTGATGTCGCATCAAAAACATCGATGAAAGTATTGCCGATTATTTTTCTTTTTTTCTCAGGGTCTGTTTCGCCTTTCAAACAATTGAGGAACTGTTCTGAAGCATCCACTCCAGCAACATTCAAACCCATACCTTCATATTGATTCATGACGCTCTCAAATTCATTTTTTCTAAGCAATCCATTGTTTACAAAAACACAATGCAGACGGTCCCCTATGGCTTTGTGCAGTAGTACTGCAGCCACTGTAGAATCAACACCCCCCGACAAACCTAAAATAACTTTTTCCAAACCTACAGTCTCCCGAATGTCTTTGACGGTCATCTCCACAAACGAATCTGGTGTCCATTGCTGCTGAATCCCAGCAATGTGAATCAAAAAGTTCTCTAACAATTGTTTACCGTCTTGGGTGTGGTATACCTCTGGGTGAAATTGAATTCCATAGGTGGTTTCCCCTTCAATCCTAAAAGCTGCATTTTCAACGTCGTCCGTACTGGCCAACAAGACTCCCTTCTCGGGCAGTTGGTCTATGGTATCGGTATGACTCATCCATACTTGACTGCCTTCTTGAATCCCCTGAAAAAATGGCGCTCCCGATTCGATGTGAGAAAGATTGGCCCTTCCGTACTCTCTGATGTTGGAAGGTTTGACTTCCCCTCCAGAAAAATGAGCCAAATACTGAGCACCGTAGCATACCGCAAGTAAGGGCAACTTTACCCGAATGGCAGATAAATCTGGGTGGGGGGCGGATTCCGAACGAACCGAAAAAGGAGAGCCCGATAAAATTACAGCACTAAAAGCACCAATGTTATCTGGGAGTTTATTGTAAGGGTGGATTTCACAATAAATAAAAAGCTCTCGTACCCTTCTTGCGATTAGCTGAGTGTACTGCGATCCAAAATCAAGGATCAAAACATTGTCTTGCATATCTCAAAAATACAACTAATTCAAATGGATTGAATTGGGAAAAAAAGGAATTTATCAAAAAAAAATGTTGGTAAATTTCAACTCTCAATAATGGAGAATTCCTTAGAAAGAGGCCGGAAATTTTTGATTAAAAAATCAAATAAATCGCTTCCGTGATCTATATAGTATTCACTGAAATTATCAACCCTTTCCTGAAGGTTCCCTCCGGGAAAAATTTGCTCATGTAAAATCACCAGTCGCTCAATCTGATCTTTAAGTTTTACCTTCTGTGCTTTTAGTAAACGTTTTTCCAAAAGTTCTATCCCCTTAAATTGTTTAGCTTTTTGGGCTTTTACTGCTCCTTCAAAAGAACGGTCCGTTTGATCTACCAATGCTCCTAACGCATCAAACTGAGTCGTTAATATTTTCTTAAAATGGGATAAGTCTAAATCGATATTACTGATTTGCCTGACTTTTTTATTGATCAAGGAATTCCTGTTGAGAAACAAATCTTTTAAGGTCAAATCCAACTGCTCTAATTTACGCGCATTTTTGGGGTTAATTAGTAAAGCACTGTTTCTTAAAATCAATAAGGGAAAAGGAATCTTATTATGTTCAAAATGCGATTTTAACTCCAACCAATAAGCAATTTCTGTACCACCACCTATAAAGGCTATATTGGGTAAAATCACTTCCTGGTAGAGTGGTCGCATCAACACATTGGGTGAGAATTTTTCTGGCGATGCAGCCACCCATTTTGAGATTTTTTCGCTGGAAAGTACTCTATCGTTTCCTTCCCAAGTAAAACCATTTTCCCCCTTAATCAAACGATGTCTTTGGCCCTCCTCCAATAAAAACAGATTCACGTCACGGGGATTCACCTGTGGTTTGTATTGAGGATTGTAAGTTTTTTTTAATTCTTTGATTTGTCCTGAGACATTTTTTTCGCAAGCCTGATGCTCCAACTCTTCTTTGATATAGGGGGTGAAATGTTTTTTTAGCGCGGGGTGATCACCATTGAGAATCAACAAACCATAGGCTTTAAACAGGGAATGGACAAAAATCCGTGTAGCCTCCGAAAGATCGGTCGCCTTTTCATAACTGTCTGAAATTATTTTTTTTAGTGCTTCAGCATTTACATGATCCCCTAATTCCTGGGTAAACAACGATAGAAGTGGTTTTAATCCTGAAGTGGGTATTTTCCCCACAGCGCCACCAAAATTGTTGTTCCATTTGAATTTTTTACCCCTAAAAACAAAATCGCTTATTTCCTCAAAATCGTGATCCTCACTTGCCATCCAATAAATTGGAACAAAGTTGTATCCAGGGAATTTATCTTTAAGCTGCCGACATAACTTCAAGGTACTTATTATCTTATAAATAAAAAAGATAGGGCCCGTCATCAAACACAATTGATGTCCGGTGGTCACGGTTAGGGTTTTGGTATCGGCTAAAAATTCCAAGTTTTTGGTCACTGCTGTCCCCATTTCCAAACCCTTGTACTGCTCTCGGAATGAAGCACAAAGGGTTTTGCGGATGGTAGCAGGAAAGTTTTTCTCTTTAACTTGAGCTTGTTTAAAAAGAGAATCAAAACTGGGAACTCCAGTGTGAAATGGACGTAATTGCTCTTCATCCTTTAGATAATCACACACAAGCGCAGAGAAGAAACCGGTCTCTAAAAATGGTATATGATTTGCTTTCATGTCTATTTTCAGTTAAAGATATAAGGATTTTCAATCATTATGGGGAACATTTTTGACAGGACTTCCATACAAGTCAAAATCTGTGGCTTTGTCGATTTTTACCTCCGTAAAATCACCAAGCTTGAGATAGTACTTTTTGGCGTGAATCAATACCTCATTGTCCACATCAGGAGAATCTATTTCTGTTCGTCCCACAAAGTAGTCCCCTTGCTTGCGATCGATTATACAGCGGAATACTTTACCCGTTTTTTTTTGATTGTGCTCCCACGAAATTTCTGATTGGATCTTCATGATCTCATTGGCCCGTTCCTGCTTGATCTGTTGCGGCACATCGTCGACCAAAGAATGAGCATGGGTATTTTCCTCATGGCTGTAAGTAAAGCATCCCAGCCGCTCAAATCTCATCGTTTTTACCCATTCCTTGAGCGTATTAAAATCTGTCTCCGTTTCTCCAGGATAACCAACAATTAGCGTTGTTCTCAATGCAATTTCAGGTAGTATATTTCGTATCTTATATATAAGATGAGTGGTTTTTTCTTGGGTAGTTCCCCTTCGCATCGATTTTAGAATAGGATCGGAAATGTGTTGCAGTGGAATGTCCAAATAATTACAGACCTTAGGTTCGTTTTTCATCACCTCAATCACTTCCATGGGAAAACCAGTTGGAAAAGCATAGTGAAGTCGAATCCACTCAATTCCATTCACCTGTACCAAAGCACGTAGCAAGTCGGCCAAGCGTCTTTTTTGGTACAAATCCAATCCGTAATAAGTTAAATCTTGAGCGATCAACAACAATTCCTTGACCCCGTTTTGCGCTAATTTTTCAGAGCGTTTCACCAATTCCTTTATCGGTGTTGACCTGTGCTTTCCACGCATCAATGGAATTGCGCAAAAGGAACAAGGACGGTCACATCCCTCCGAGACTTTAAAATAAGCATAGTTTTTGGGGGTGATAGTAAGACGTTCTCCAATCAATTCGTGTTTGTAATTTGCCCCCAAAGCTTTGAGTAATTGCGGGAGGTCTGTGGTCCCAAAATAGGCGTCTACCTCTGGCATCTCCCGCTCTAAGTCAGGTTTATAGCGCTCACTCAAGCAACCCGTTACAAAAAGTTGATCAATGGCACCGGATTCCTTTTTTTTAATTTGTGCTAAAATGGTATTGATCGACTCCTCCTTTGCGTTGTCAATAAATCCACAGGTGTTTACCACCACTACATTACCCTCTTCCTCGTGGACAACAGCCTTGTGGTTGGCCTTGAGTTGTCCCATCAATACCTCTGAATCATAAAGGTTTTTAGAACAGCCCATGGTGATGACGTTAATTTTATTGTGCTTGGTACTTTTTGTTCTCAATGGTTTGCGTTTAATTTATTACAACCCCCAACTGGTTTTTTAAAAAATCCAGTGAAGCTTTTTCGGCTTTGTGATGCTGATCGTTAGTCAAATTGGAAATAATAACGTGGTCTCCTGCATCAGGAAAGGTCATTTTTTGTTTTTTACCCGCTGGTGTCCCCAGCCCATCAAACATTTTTAACATGGCGGGGATGGAAACCACCTCATCTTTTTCCTCCTCACTCTTATAATAATACCCCATGAATACCGGTGCTGTTACTCTGTTAAATATTTCGGTCTGCATACTGACCTCCAACATTTTTTGTAAATGAATGGTTGACTCCAGCCGGTAACGGGTGGTCCAATAATTTCTCTTTTTTGGGGTAATGTTATCCATGATGTGGTACTTGCTTTTTACAACAGCTCGCGCCAAATACAAGCCCCACGGTAGGGTCAGTAGCTTGGCATCGGGATTGTATATTTCTACATTGGGGCCAAAGAGCAGCAGTGCAGCGATATCAGGATCATTCCCTAAAATTAAAGAGAGGGTTCCCCCAGTAGAAGAGGAGATTAGGATAACTTTCTCTCCAATTTTTTTTGCGATGGCCAAGGCCTCTTTAGCACTATCAATATATTTCTGTCCAGTAAATTGCAACAGGGGTTCTTCTACAATCAAACCGTGATCACTCAGACGTGGTAAGTATAAATTAGCTTTCAATGCTTTAGCTATATTTCTGTGGACGGGGTCTCCTTCGCCAATACTGGCTGAAAATCCGTGTAAATACAATACGCTGTAAGCTGTCTTCTTTGCGATCGAATCATAAAACTCTAACTGAGAGGCATTTTTGGGTTTGATGTTGGTCAGGGCAGCCTCTTTGTCTGAAATCCATTTTTTTAAGCTGTTCAACTCCTGATCAATAGGGGGCAAAGGACGGTCGATGTCGGGGGAGGCTACCTCTGGACCAATGATGAATAATCCATAGAGTACGGCCAGGAGAAAAAAAGCAGTTTTTATAATTTTCATGAGGCTGTATTAACTGAAAAAACTCCCGACAAAAGTTTCTGCATGGAAAAGCTGTAAGTCTTCCAAACCCTCTCCAACCCCAATGTACTTGACAGGGATTTGAAACTGATCGGATATACCCATCACCACGCCTCCTTTTGCTGTTCCATCGAGCTTTGTGATGGCCAAGGCCGTAACTTCTGTGGCTGCCGTAAACTGCTTGGCTTGTTCAAAAGCATTTTGACCTGTGGAGCCATCCAAAACCAACAAAACTTCGTGGGGTGCATCGGGAACGACTTTGTCCATTATTTTTTTAACTTTTGTCAATTCGTTCATCAAATTGACCTTGTTGTGCAATCTGCCCGCAGTGTCGATGATAACCAAATCGCTTTTTTGGGCTAGGGCAGAATGTAGACTGTCGAAGGCCACGGAAGCAGGGTCACTTCCCATCTGCTGTTTTACAAGATCAACGCCCACACGGTCAGCCCAGATCTGTAGTTGGTCTATGGCACCAGCGCGAAAGGTATCTGCAGCCCCTAGTAAAACTTTTTTACCTCCTCTTTTATAGTGGTGGGCCAATTTCCCTATCGTGGTGGTTTTCCCTACTCCGTTTACCCCAACGACCATGATTACATGTGGTTGGTGCGTTAGCGGACCATCAAATCCCTTTACCTCTTCGGCATTGTGCCGCTCCAGTATTGTGGTGATTTCTGATCTTAAAATTTGTGATAATTCTGTTGTACCCAGATACTTGTCCTTGGCTACTCTGGCCTCCAAAGCATCAATGATTTTTAATGTAGTGTCAACACCCACATCAGAGCGGATAAAAACTTCCTCCAGTTCATCTAATAACCCCGTATCAATGGTTGAGTTTCCAGCAACGGCCTTTCCCAATTTGGAAAAAAAAGAATTTTTTGTGGTTAAAAGCCCTTTGTTTAATTGCTCCTTTTTCTCTGAATTGAATACTGATTTTAAAAAACTCATGTTTGTAGGAATAAAAAAAGCTACTGTAAAAGTAGCTTATATTTTGGATTGACGTAAAAATTATTTCTTACTCAACCAATCGTTGGCCATAGCAGGCGCAACAATGGCTTCTACAAAAGAATAAGAACTGGAGCCTTGTTTTTTTACCATTTTAATGGCTTTGGTCAGCCTTTTTGAATCGGTCTGCAGCGAAGCTACTGATTTCTTTGCCATAATTATTTGATTTCTTTATGAAGGGTCATACGATTCAAAATGGGGTTAAATTTTTTGACTTCCAATCGATCGGGTGAATTTTTTTTATTCTTGGTAGTAATGTAACGGGATGTCCCTGATTTTCCTGAATCTTTGTGATCCGTACACTCTAATATTACTTGAACTCTGTTTCCTTTCTTCGCCATGATAATGCTTATAAAATACCTTTAGCTTTGGCTTCCTTAAGAACTGCGCTTATCCCTTTTTTGTTGATTGTTTTAAGTACAGATGTTTTTACCTTCAAGGTAATCCATTTGTCTTCCTCAGGAATATAAAAACGTTTTTTGATCAAATTAATGTCAAAGCGTCTTCTAGTTTTGTTCATCGCATGGGAAACATTGTTACCATACATTACTCTTTTTCCCGAGATGTCGCAGACTCTAGACATGATTATATATGATTTTGATAGCATGCAAATTTACACTTTTTTGAGTAGTTACAAAATATTTCAAGAATTATTAGAATTTGTGTTTTAAGAGTGCTTTATACAATATTTCAAATGCTTGGTTTACACTTTTATTGATTACTCGTGTTCGGCTATTTCCCATATTGAATGAAAAGTCATAAACATCATCGGGGGTTGCCAGAGCAATAAAAACGGTCCCTATTTCCTTTTTATCATCACCTTTGGAGGGCCCAGCATTTCCCGTTGTAGCGAGGGCGTAGTCGCTGTGGTACTTCTGCTTTGCACCCTGGGCCATTTCCTTCGCAACCGCTGCACTCACAACTCCGTGCTCTTCTATGGTGCTTTCCTTAACAGCTAAGAGATCGATTTTGGAACCCGTCGCATAGGTAACCGCACTTCCATTAAAAAAAACAGAGGCGCCCGCTATGGCCGTCAACCGTGCTGCAATTTCCCCTCCTGTACAACTTTCAGCACAGGCCAGACTAAGGCCTAATTCAGTTATTTTTTTAGCGACCAAATTTTCAATGGGTTCGTCTGCTTCAGAACCGTAATAAATGTCATCAATCAGTGGGATTACTTTTTTAATTTGCATGTCCACCTCCTTTTTCAAGGCATCCAAACGAGGTCCTTTTGTAGAGAGCCGCAAACGCACCCGTCCAAAACTGGGGAGGTAGGCCAGCTTTATAGATGGTGGCAGTGCATTCTCCCACTTTTCAATCCGCTCGGAAATTGCACTTTCACCCAAGCCATAGGTCAATAGGGTCTTGTGATAGATCGCTGGAAGTACAAAATCCTGTTGAATCTTGGGCAACACCGTATTTTTCATCAAGGCCTCCATTTCGAAAGGAACCCCTGGAAGGGAAATAAAAACTTGTCCTCGGTCCATAAACCACATCCCCGGAGCTGTCCCAAACTGATTGTGAAGCAGTTCAGCACGAGAGGGCAATTTGGCCTGTTCGCGATTCATGTCACTGATCGGGGTGGTGACATATTTCTTAAAAATTTTTTCTATGTGTTCTAAAACCTCCTCGTTCTTTACCAAATGATCGTCAAAATATGAACAAAGGGTGTATTTGGTAAGGTCGTCTTTCGTGGGACCCAGTCCTCCCGTCATGATAATTATATCGGCGCGTTCTCGGGCCCGATCCAGTGCGTCGATGATCTTATCTTTTTGGTCTGAGATGCTGCTGATCTGAGTGACCTCTACCCCAATGCGGTTCAATTCTTTGGCCAAGAATACCGCGTTAGTATTGACGATCTGTCCAATTAGGATTTCGTCTCCTATACTTACCAATTCTGCTTTCACATTATTTAACTTTTATATTAAATGCTTTTTCTCCCGCCAAATAACCTTCCAATAGGTCATCATCGGAAACTTTACCAACTCCAGCAGGAGTTCCTGTAAAGATTACATCACCAATTTTTAAAGTGAAAAATTTTGAAACCTCAGCAATCAGTGCGTCAATGCCCCAAAGCATATGAGCGGTATTACTTTGTTGTACTATAGTGCCATTTTTTAAGAGTTTAAAATTGAGGTTGTTTATGTCCTCAAATTTATTTTTATCGTACCAGTTTCCAATGAGTGCAGATCCGTCAAAGGCCTTTGCTTTCTCCCAAGGAAGTCCTTTTTCTTTTAACGATTGCTGGAGGTCACGCGCGGTAAAATCAATCCCCAGTCCGATCTCCTGGTAGTATTTTGGCGCAAATTCGGCGTCGATGTGTTTCCCAATCTTATTAATCTTCACCAATACTTCGACCTCATGGTGCACCTGATCTGAAAAATGGGGGATATAAAAAGGGTTTCTTTTTTGAAGAATGGCCGTGTCGGGCTTTAAAAAAATAACAGGAGTATCAGGCTTTTCATTCCCTAATTCCGCGGCATGTTGGGCATAATTCCTGCCTACACAAATAATCTTCACAAAAAAAAATTAAGTTTTCAACTTCCTCAAGCGGATGGCAGTAAGGACTTTTTTGGTATACAGCGGAAAGTCAGCATTGAGCAACCAACCGAAATAACCTGGCTGTTGTTCCAAAACACTGTCCACTGTTTTCCCTTTGTGCTTTCCAAAAGAAAAGCACTCTTGTCCTTCCTTATTGTAGACAATAAACCCAGCGAAGTCTACCGCTTTTTTTCTTAAGGTAAATTCGTTTAACGCGTCCACATCCGCTCCCAATTCTGCATAGCGGCCTAACTGGGCGATCAGCACATCGTGGGTGGCTTTGGTATCTGCCATGGCTGTGTGAGCATTGACCAGTTCTTCATCACAATAAAACTTAAGAGCAGCGGTTAGAGTCCGTTGTTCCATTTTGTGAAAAATGGTTTGTACATCAATGGTCTTAAAATCAGCCATATCAAAATCTATTTCTGCCCGGAGCATTTCTTCAGCCAAAAGGGGAATATCAAACCGATCGGAATTATACCCTGCCAAATCTGAATCCTTTATAAATGAGTAAATCGCCTTGGATAGGGCCCTGAAATTGGGTTCATCAGCAACATCTTTATCGAAGATGCCGTGAACAGCCGAGGCCTGGGCTGGTATTGGACATTCCGGGTTGACGCGCCATACTTTTTCTTCTCTTTCCCTACTTGGATGTAGTTTTAACACCGCCATTTCTACGATGCGGTCACTGGCAATCTTCACTCCTGTGGTCTCTAAATCAAAAAAACAAAGGGGTCTGGTGAGTTTTAATTTCATTTTTTTCTTTTTTCAGTCTGTCTGCAAATCAAAAAGACTTTTTTCATGGAACAGGACCTTGGTTTCAATATTTAAAGTGTATGATTTTCATCCCATTGCTCTAAGTAATCTGTCATACTTTTGATGAATTGCCCCCCCATGGCACCATTGATAATTCGGTGGTCATAACTGTGAGAAATGATCATTTTTTTACGGATGGCAATGGAATCTCCTTGCGAGGTTTCAATCACGGCGGGTATTTTTCTGATAACGCCCACGGCCACAATACCTACTTGTGGTTGGTTGATAATTGGGGTGCCTGTTAGCGAACCAAAATTTCCAATATTGGTGAAGGTAAAAGTACCGTCGGTTACCTCATCGGGTTTGAGCTGTTGCTTCCTGGCACGAAACGCCATGTCATTGACAGATTTTGCCAAGCCCACTAAATTTAAACGATCTGCATTTTTGATAACAGGAACAATTAAGTTCCCATCGGCCATGGCGGCCGCCATGCCAATATTAATGGCCTTCTTTTGAACAATAGTATCACCATCAACAGAACTGTTGAGCAAGGGAAAATCTTTTAGCGCCTTAATCAGGGCCGTAATCAACAAAGGGGTAAAAGTCAATTTCTCTCCCTCCCTTTCATAAAAATCATTTTTGACTCTTTCCCGCCAATCCCATAAATTGGTCAGATCTGCTTCGATAAATGACTGTACGTGGGCGGAAGTTTGCTTGCTGTTGATCATATGACTGGCCGTCAGCTTGGCCATTCTCGACATTTCTATGATCTGGTCCTCCGCTTTTCTCAGAGCCTCAGGCTTTTGATAGGCCACTGGTGGGGGGGCTTGTGGTTTTAAACCTACTTCATTTCTCTGCTCCAAAAATGAGAGAACATCTTTTTTGGTAATTCTGTTGTTTTTTCCACTTCCCATAATTTGCTTTAATTCGGCTGCTGAAATATGCTCCGCTCGGGCAATACTTTTTACCAAAGGAGAGTAAAATTCGTTCGCATTGGAAGATGTTGGGATTGGCTCAGAATTTTTTTCAAATTCGGGACTCGGGTCGTGAAGAGCATAGGTGGGAACCTCCACAGGGGAAGTATCCTGGAGCACCTCCACCGCAACAGGCTCGGATTCTGTAGCCTCTTCTTTCTCCTCTACCTCCTCCAAAGCAGGCGATACAGATTCAACTTCTGGCGTGTCCCCATTGGTTTGAATCACCGCCATAACCTCTCCAATCTGCACCACATCGTTTTCGGAAAACTTCTTTTCAATCAGGATACCACTGACTTCACTCGGCACATCAGAATCCACTTTGTCTGTGGCAATTTCAACGACAACGTCATCGACTTCAATGAGGTCACCCAACCCTTTAAGCCACTTGGTTAAAGTAGCCTCGATCACGCTCTCTCCCATTTTGGGGAGTTTTAAAAAGTGTTTTCCCATTTTTTAAGAAAGTACAAAATTACCAAATTTATAGCGCAATTAAGGGTTTTTTGTATGGGGAATAAGTGTTTTCCCTTATTTACTGGCTATGGAGTTTTCGTAGGGAACTCTTTTGAGAATACTCCTCCCCAAGGTTACCTCGTCGGTGTACTCCAGTTCGTCTCCTACTGGTATTCCCCTAGCAATCGCAGAGGTTTTTACAGTATAGGGCGACAAGATTTTATACAAGTAAAAGTTGGTAGTATCGGCCTCCATGGTAGCACTCAAAGCGAAAATAATTTCTTTTATCGTGCCATCTTTTACTTTGTTTTCTAAAGAATCCAAGTTGAGATCCTGAGGGCCAATGCCGTCAATCGGGGATATAATCCCCCCCAATACATGATAGTACCCCTTGTATTGTCCCGTATTTTCTATGGCAATGACATCCCTAATGTCTTCTACAACACATAGGAGTGATCCGTCTCGGGCAGGGTTGGAACATATTTCGCAGAGCGGCAGGTCAGACAGGTTGTGACAGGAAGAACAAAAGTTGATATGTTCCCTCAAATCATTTAGAGCAAGCGTTAATTCAAGGGTGCTTTCCTTAGGTTGTTTCAGCAAATGCAACGCCAAGCGCAGGGCGGTTCTTTTTCCAATACCGGGTAATTGGGCAATCTCATTGACTGCATTTTCTAGTAGTTTTGAAGGAAACTCCATGGCGTAAATTTAACAATAATTCCCCAGCAATGAATTTGTATCTTTAAAGAAGATTATGATGAATCCTGCTTTCATTCTGATGCTTATGCTGGGGTATTTTGCTGTGTTGATGGGCGTTGCCTATTTCACCAGTACAAATGCAGACAATCAAACTTTTTTTACAGCCAACCGAAGTTCTCCCTGGTATTTGGTAGCCTTTGGTATGGTGGGGGCCTCTCTTTCTGGGGTTACCTTTATTTCCGTACCCGGCTGGGTCGGAAACTCAGGATTTAGCTATTTTCAGGTGGTTTTAGGCTATTGGGCAGGTTATTTTATTGTTTCCTTTATTTTATTGCCAGTTTACTACAAGCAAAAACTGACTTCGATCTACGAATACTTAAAAAAACGTTTTGGAAACAACAGCCACAAAGTAGGTTCAGTTTCTTTTTTTATTTCTCGGGTTTTGGGCGCCAGTTTTCGCCTTTTTCTCGTAGCCATTGTGTTGCAGCAATTTGTTTTTGACTCCTGTGGTGTCCCTTTTGAAATCACCGTAATCCTATCCATTGTTTTGATCTGGGTCTACACCCAAAAAGGAGGCATCAAAACCATTGTTTGGACCGATACGTTTCAGACAATGTTGATGCTAATGGCGGTGGGTCTCAGCCTGTATTATCTCGGCAATGAATTGAACTTGAGTCCTTTTGAGGTGCTTTCAGACCCCCAATTCGATCGGTTGACCCAAATCTGGGTTACCGATGATTTTTTGGCCCGTAATCATTTCTTAAAATCATTTATTGGTGGTATGTTCATCACCATTTGCATGACCGGCTTGGACCAGGACATGATGCAAAAAAATCTTACCTGTATCAACCTTAAAGCTGCCCAAACCAATATGGTAGTTTTTAGCCTAGTCTTAGTAGTTGTCACTTTTTTATTTTTGGTATTAGGGGCAATGATCTTCATCTTTACTGAGCAAAATGGCATCGCAATGCCCTTGATGGAGGGCCGTCCCAAAAGTGACCTATTATTTCCAGAAGTTGCCCTCTATGGGGGCTTGGGAATTGGCGTGGGCATTATCTTTTTATTGGGACTTATAGCTGCAGCCTACAGCAGTGCTGACAGTGCACTGACCTCATTGACCACCTCTTTTTGCATCGACTTCCTGAAATGGGATCAAAAGGATGAAAAACAGCAGAAGATAATACGCAGAAAAACCCACCTGAGTATGAGTGCGCTGCTGATTGTGGTAGTGATTTTATTTAAATATGTACTGGACCGCAATGTCATCGATAGTTTACTGACAGTCGCCTCCTACACCTATGGTCCCCTGCTGGGCTTGTTCGCCTTTGGAATTTTTACTCCTTTTCAGATCGACGACCGCAAAGTTTGGTATGTTGTTTCGCTCTCCATAATCTTAATCATATTATTGGGCAACCTCCCTCCCACTGCATTAGGGGGTTATAAGATCGGTTATGAATTACTTCCAATCAATGGACTTTTGAATTTTGTGGGATTGTTGCTCATCAAAAGTAAAAAAACTACCACCTGATCAAGGCACTGCCCCAAGTGAAACCGCTACCGAAAGCAGCCAAAACCACTAAGTCTCCCGATTTAATTTTTCCAGCTTCCCAAGCTTCTGTCATCGCGATAGGGATGGATCCCGCTGTGGTATTTCCATAACGCATGATGTTGTTGTATACCTGATCGTCTGTCAATCCAAATTTCTTTTGTATAAACTGTGAAATTCTAAGATTGGCCTGGTGGGGAATCAACATGTCTATTTGATCTGGAGTCTTTTTATTTTCTTGTAAGCCCTCCATGATGACCTCTGAAAAACGAACTACAGCATTTTTAAATACCAGTTGACCGTTCATATAAGGGTAATAGGAGGTATCCTCCGCGTCATTGGCAGCCATAATCTCAGGAACCCAGCGCTGGGTGCTTGGACCAATCAGGGACAACTCCTTGGCATATTTTCCTTCAGAATGCAAATGGGTGGATAAAATTCCAGTTTCTTCCGAAGAGGAACGACTGATAACAACAGCACCAGCACCATCGCCAAAAATAACAGATACCCCTCTGCCTCTGGTCGTCATATCCAAACCTCCTGAATGGTTTTCTGATCCAATAATCAAGATGTTTTTATACATCCCTGTTTTGATAAACTGATCGGCGGTGGACAAAGCGTAAATAAATCCAGAACACTGATTTCGGATGTCCATGGCCGGACAAGTGGGGATGTCCAACTCTTTTTGAACAATGACCCCAGATCCTGGAAAATAATAATCAGGACTCAGGGTTGCAAAAAGGATAAGTTCTATGTCGTTTTTATCTATCCCTGAACGTTCAATAGCAATACGGGAGGCTTTCACTCCCATGGAAGCGGTAGTATTCCCATCACCTTTTTTTATATGACGCCGGGATTCAATGCCCGTTCTTTCCAAAATCCACTCGTGGGAAGTGTCCATCAATGCGGTTAAATCTCGGTTGCTTATTTCATTCTCAGGCACATACATGCCCATTCCTGTAATCTTCGATTTATACATAGTTCGGTTTCTTTAATTGCAATTTAAATAAAGATAATTGAACCCTATATCATTTAAAAATAGAATTGCCCATTGGAGTGATAAGACGCATAAATTAAGCGAATAACTGGACAGGGTTTTTAACTGTGGAGAAAATATTTTTTTAACGAAATCAGTACGGAAGAATTACTTTATCAATAAAGTGCATCACTCCGTTGTTGGCTTGGATGTCCGGAAGGGTAATGTTGGCAGTTCTGGCGTTTCCATCGGTCAGTGAGGCCCCGTCAGAAAGATTGGCAGTGAGCTCTCCACCGAGGGTGCTCAAGGTTAAGTTGTCAGTCAGGTCTGCATAAAGCACACTCGAATCCACTAACACATGATGGTCTAAAGTCGCCTTGAGCGTAGGCTCATCGATGTCTATCAGATAGGAGAGCTCAAGTTCCGATAATACATTTACAAAAGCCTGATTGGTGGGTGCAAAAACAGTAAACGGAGCATGAATATTATCATTTTCAGCGCTTAGGATCTCGATATAATCTACCGTTAAATCACTTCGAGTGAGTGCGAGGGCAAGATTGTAAAGGGCAGGGTCGGACACTACAAAAGTTACCAGAGTGGGAATTGGGATAATATTATCTACCGCATGGATGATCCCATTGGTCGCTCGGACATTTCCCTGAACAATTCTGGCGGTACCATTAAGCCTGACACGCATACTGACCTGATTGATGTAAAGGGACAGGGGAAGGTCATTCACAGCACTGTTGGCTTGAGTCTGAAAATAGCCTGTCACAAAATTCCGATACTCTTTTTGACCAGCCATCACATGATTGAGCAGGAGCTGTCTGAGCAAGTCGGTAGGTACCTCCTCTACACTAGAATATCCATTTTCCATTAAAAATAATATAAACGCATCATTGTCCGGAGCAAAAAGTGTGTAGGGGCCTGCACCGCTCAAAACAACATCCAGCTCTGTTTTCTGCAAGGCATAACTCAGATAAGAATACCCCATACTGGTGGAGATGGTCTCAAAAATCGTTTTATCTTGCGGGAGGTCATCATCTGTTGTTCCCTTGGAGCAGGAAAATAAAAAAATGGATGCCAGGAGCACGGACAGAATTTTAATATTTTTCAACATCGAGATAATTATTTTTGTGGACAATATTTTCTGAAGGAATCGGTGTCTACTTTGGCATTGAGATCATTGAGTAAGGTGTAGAGTCCAAAAAAAGTTCGATTCATGTAGATAAAATGTTTTGACCCCCTGTTGCCATTCATCTTTCTCAATTTTTGATCAGAAGAAATCATTTGGCTTAGTTCGTTTATTTCGTCCCAAAAAGTAAGCGCTCCAAAATCAAAAGTTTGGTGGCTGAAAGGCATCGTTAATATTTTGATAAGTCTTCCAAACAGGGCCGTAAAAAAGGCCAACTCCTCTGGGGTATCGTCTGGTCTAAGGATTTCTAATTCCAATAGTATGGACTGAAAACGGTCTGGGTTATCGTCGATCTCCAATTCGGACAATTCAAAGTAGGGACCGTAAAAAGAATCTGGAATTGATTTTACACAACCAAAGTCCAACGCCACCAAATTCAACTCCTTATCGATTAAAAAGTTTCCAGGGTGAGGATCGGCATGAACCTTTTTGAGATGGTGAATTTGAAACATATAAAAATCCCACAGGGTTTGCCCCAACCGATCGTTATCGGCTTGACTGCGGAATTCTTTGGTAATATACTCAGAAACGTGCATCCCTTCCATCCAATCCATGGTCAATATTTTTTGGGTGGAATACACCGGATAGAATTTCGGAAATTTTAAATCAGGAATGACTTTGCACTGCTCCGCGATCCACTCACTTTGTTGGAGCTCCAATTGATAATCGGTCTCCTCCAGCAGTTTGTCCTCTACCTCTTTAAAATACTTGTCTGTATCTTGGCCCCTAAGGTTAAACATTTTTAGGGCGATGGGTTTGACCAAACTCAAGTCGGAACCAATACTGTCTGCTACCCCAGGATATTGAATTTTCACAGCAAGTTTTTTCCCATCTTTAGTTGCCTGGTGTACCTGACCGATACTGGCGGCATTTTCGGATTGGGCAGTAAAAGTATCAAAAACAGATTCGGGATTAGCTCCCAAATTTTTTCGCACCACTTTTTTTACCAATGGCCATGACAAAGGAGGAACGGAAAACTGTGCCAAACTAAATTGCTCTACATACGCTTTGGGCAACAGGTTTTTCTCCATACTCAACATCTGGGCTACCTTGAGTGCACTTCCTTTAAGTGTTTTTAGCGAATTGTAAATGTCCTTGGCATTGTCTTCATCCAGTTGGGCTCTGGAGTCCTCGCCTTTTATTGCTTTTACGCCGTAGTATTTCAGATAATTTCCCCCTAGTTTTATACCCGTGCTCAGCAAATTCCCCGCTCTTGTAATTTTATTGGTAGGGATATAATCTAATGTTTTCAAGAGGACGCGAATTTTTCTTTCCACAAAAATTTCCCAAAATCAACCAAGGCTGACAGGGGAGTGTTTTCAAATACATCAAAAGCCGTTTGTACTGACTTTTCTATGGCCTGATCTGTTTTTTCAAAATCTGGAGAGGTATCATCGTTCCAAAATTTGAGTAAAAAACAAAGCTGTATCCAAGCCGCCTCCGAGAATAACTTTGGAGGATGCTGCGAATAGGAAGGCTTCTTTTCATTCCCATCCTCAATAAGTTCTGTTGCAAAAGCTTTGAATAATTTTTTTAATGCAGCCAAATCAGCCATTTTGCCCATCATGCGCTCCTGATCTGAAAGGGAAAAAAGCACATAACTCCTGTTAAGCAATAGCACTTCAAAAAAAGTAAAATAAAATGACAGCAGTCTGTCTTTTGGCGTCGAATTTTTAAAGTTCTCTTCTTTCTCCAAAAGCGACATCACATTGTCGTAAAATGATTCCCATACCATCGCCCTTACTGCATTTAAAGATCCGAAGTACTTGTAGAACATCTTTTCATCATTTTTGGTGTCCTTACAAAATTTATAAACGGACAAAGGGTACTGATCTCGATCCAAAGTATACTTCATAAAAGCAGCCATAATGGCCATTCGCTCTTTTTTATCTTTTTGACTCATTTTATGTTGATATTTTTGCTAAAATTACAATTTGTTTATTTATTCTAAAAAAACTTAAACATTAAATGATGCCAATATGTCATTTTTTTGAATTTGGTATTTTTTTTGTCCTTAATTGATAAAATTATAAAAATGGCAAATGGTAAAATAAACGTAGCAGTAGAGAATATTTTTCCGCTAATCAAGAAATTCCTTTATAGCGATCACGAAATATTTTTACGAGAACTGATTTCAAATGCAACTGATGCGATCAGTAAACTCCAACACCTGAGTAGCATCGGAGCGGTAAAAGGAGAAATTGGAGCGCCTGGAATTGAAGTTAAGATTTACAAAAAAAGTAAAAAAATCCACATTATCGACCAAGGTGTGGGGATGACCACTGACGAGGTAAACAAATACATCAACGAAGTTGCTTTTTCAGGCGCAGAAGAGTTTTTAGAAAAATACAAAGAGGAAGCTAAAGACTCGGGCATCATCGGCCATTTTGGTCTTGGTTTTTACTCCGCTTTTATGGTGGCCGAAAAGGTGGAAATCATTTCCAAGTCCTACATGGATGCTCCTGCAGCACATTGGACTTGTGACGGTTCACCTGAATACGCCCTGGTAGAAACAGATAAAAAAGATCGGGGGACAGAAATTATCCTTCACATTGCAAAAGAGTCTAAAGAATTCCTGGAAGAGGAGCGCATCCGAACTTTACTGAGCAAATACAACAAATTCATGCCTTATCCCATCAAGTT
Organism: Flavobacteriaceae bacterium; assembly: GCA_002716845.1. Classification (GTDB taxonomy): domain Bacteria; phylum Bacteroidota; class Bacteroidia; order Flavobacteriales; family Flavobacteriaceae; genus UBA8316. Next base: position 24,399 of record PBCE01000039.1, read on the forward strand.
TGGGACTAAAGAAGAAACGCTTCCACTGCCAGAGGGTGCAAAAGATGATGCAAAACCCGATACCCAAACGGTAGACAACATCATAAACAATACCCAACCTGCGTGGACCAAAGCCCCCGCCAATCTCAAAGAGGAAGACTACAAATCGTTCTACCGAGAGTTGTACCCCATGCAATTTGAAGAGCCTTTGTTCAACATTCACCTAAATGTCGACTACCCCTTTAACCTCACAGGGATCCTTTACTTTCCAAAAATTCAAAACGACCTCAACCTTCAAAAGGACCGCATTCAACTCTACCAAAATCAGGTCTTTGTTACCGACAACGTCGAGGGCATTGTTCCCGAGTTTTTAACCATGCTCCGCGGGGTAATTGACTCCCCCGACATACCGTTGAATGTATCCCGAAGTTACCTGCAAGCTGATGGGGCGGTAAAGAAAATAAGCAATTACATCAGCCGTAAGGTAGCCGATAAACTAAGTTCATTGTTCAATAAAGACCGCAAAAACTTTGAAGAGAAATGGAACGACATCAAGGTGGTTATTGAATACGGTATGCTCACCGAGGATAAATTCTACGAAAAGGCAGGTAAATTTATGCTCTACCCTAACACGGACGGTGAATATCTGACCTACAAGGAATTGGAAGCCGCCGTCAAAGACAGCCAAACCGACAAAGATGGAAAGCTTGTTTTCCTCTATGCCGCCAATGCCGAAGAACAGCACAGCTTCATCGAATCGGCCAAAGAAAAAGGCTATAAGGTACTACTACTAGATTCACCCATAATCGCACATCTGATCCAAAAACTGGAAGGTGAAAAAGAGAACATTTCCTTTAGCAGGGTGGATGGTGACGCCATTGAAAACCTCATCAAAAAAGACGAGACTACGGTTTCAAAAATAACAGATGAAGAAAAGGAAACCCTCAAGCCCATGATCGAAGCCGTGGTCCCTGGAGAACAATATACTGTTCAGTTAGCAGCCATGGACAGCGGAGGCCTACCTTTTGTACTCACCCAACCCGAGTTTATGCGGCGGATGAAAGAAATGCAGCAAACCGGTGGAGGCATGATGGGCGCCTTTCCCGAAATGTATACCCTGTTGGTGAACACCAATCACGAACTGGTAGGGCAAATCCTACAGACCAAGACCGCAAAAAAACGAGAACGCCTGATTCAACAAGCCCTGGATTTGGCACGGCTGTCGCAAAACCTTTTAAAGGGAGAAGCACTGACCTCTTTTATCAAGCGGTCTGTTGACTTGATCAAATAAATTTTTTTTCTGCGAATAAAATCCCTTGTTTTTTTAAACAGGGGATTTTTTTTGTAGCTTTAATAATGGGCAAACCCAACATGCCAGCCAATACCTTGCCAAGACTCACACAACAAAAACCAAATATCCTTTTAATACCTATTATGATGCATCAAAACTAGCTCAAAAGTGTCCTAAAGCAGTTCGTGTATTATAAAATCTTGTTTGAAAGAACCTTTGATCAATTAAATGAAAATCAATTGTTCTGGCAATACAATAGTGAAAGCAATTCCATTGCAATCATCATCTAACACGCCTTTGGGAAAATATGAAATCCAGGTGGACGGATTTTTTAACCTTATACGGTGAAAAAAAATGGCGCAAAAGAGACTTGGAATATGAAACTCAAATTGAATCTAAGGAGAAATAAAAGCGAAATGGGAAGCCGGATGGACTCGTCTTTTCGATGCACTCCAAGCTATAAATGATAAAAACTTCCAGACCGAAATTTTTATCAGAAACCAAAGCCACACCATTGCGGATGAGGTCAACCGACAAATGATGTATTACGCCTACCACATTGTTCAGGCAGTCTATTTGAGGCAGATGATCAAAGCAGAAAAATGGAAAAACCTCTCTGTAGAAAAAGGTGGCTCCGCAGCCTACAACAACAAGAAAAACAGTCAGGGAAAACACCGAAGTCATTTTACAGACGAAATATAGCAAGCGCTGTTTTTAATGCCCGCGCGCTTTGAATTAAAAAAATCTTTAATTTTACGTATGGCAAAAAACTCCTCCCCTAGGCTGCGCTGGCAGCGTGATTTACCTGACGGCACAGTGCGGTATTTTCAGGATTTTTTACCCCAAAAAGAAGCCGATCAATTGTACACCACCCTCCTCAGGGAAATCCCCTGGCGCCAAGACGATGTCAAGGTTTTCGGAAAGGTCTATACCCAGCCGCGCCTCACTTCTCTTCACAGCAATTCCCTCAGTACCTATACCTACTCTGGCCTCACCCTGCATCCCCAACCCATGACGCCAGCGCTATTGGATTTAATGGAAAAAATACGCGAGGTCTGTGATCATAGGTTTAACTGTGTGTTGCTGAACCTTTACCGCAATGGGTCCGACAGCAATGGCTGGCACGCCGACAATGAAAAAGAGCTGGGAAAACACCCACAAATTGCGTCCTTTAGCTTGGGTGCTGAGCGGGTTTTTCACTTTAAACACCGACGACGCAAAGATCAAAGACACAAAATGGAACTCCACCACGGCAGCCTGTTACTGATGGAAGGGGCCATGCAGGAACACTGGCTCCATCAGATTCCCAAAACCAAAAAAGTAAGCGACCCGAGGATCAACTTGACTTTTAGGCACATTATTTAAAAATCGTATTGAGGGCGGCTGACAGGCGCAAACCCGCTTTTTGTAACTACAGGTAAACCAGGGGTAATTTTTTTTTAATAGACCGTACTCAGATTACTATTGGGTGGAACCTTATTATAAACCTAAATGCTAAGGCGTGTGTATCAGCCACCCATTACGCCAAAGTTTTGGATTCAAAATCTTTAGCTTGCACTGCAGACAGGTTGGGGAGCTGGTCCATAAGAGTATTAAAACACTCATAATCCTCCAACAACTGGGTATCCCACAGTCGGTGTAAATTGGTCTACTTCCCCCACCGCCGCAAGCGAATGCCAATGCCCCGGCGGTCCTCTTTCCTGTCCAAATATAAGAGTTTGTGTACATCTCCCACAAAATGTACCAATAGTTTTAGAAAAAAAGTGCGATCCTCTTTAGCGACCTTATCGTCTTTTAGATTTTTAATGCAGGGCTCAATTGCCATCACCGAATTGCTGTTTGGATTTTTTTCCGTCTCGTCATAGGCAGCTCCAAGGGGGATATTCACATAGTGCCATGTAGAATAGGACTTTTATCGAGGGCCTGATTTAATCTGGTCTGCAAAGACCGCTGCATTTTCCAAAGAAGCCCCGTCCAACAAATGCGCTATGGCCTGGTGAGTTTCGGGGGTGAGGTGATCCGATGCGACGGCGCCAACCAACTGATGCCCCTTAAAACCAGAGTCCAAAGGCATCAACACTAATAAGTACCGTAAGAAAAAATAGCTGTAATTGGATAACAAAATTAGAAAATAAGATTTTTGTTGTGTAGCATCGGGATGATAGGCTTACACTTAGGCATCTTTTAAAGCATTTTTCTAAAAAGGCAAATTCGACTACCTTTGTATAAATTAAAAACCAAATGCTTAGCCATAAATATTTTTGGGCCCTGCTGCTACTTTTTTCGGTCCTTATGGGCTGTGAGGAAGCATCAAAATCCTCAGAAAATACCATGCATTTAAGTGGATCGATCGATGGACTGCGAAAAGGAACGGTCTATCTGCAAAAAATGCAGGACTCCACCCTGGTAAGCATTGACTCAGTGGTGGTGAATGGGAGTCCAAAATTCGATTTTAAAACTGAGGTAGAAAGCCCAGAAATCTACTACCTCTCCCTCAAAAAAGAGGATGGCGACAGTCTCAACGATCGAATATTTTTTTTTGGGGAACCCGACAAAATCACCATCAATACCTTGCTCAAGACTTTTGAGAGCAGTGCTGAAGTAATCGGTTCAAAAAACCAGATCCTTTTTCAGGAATACCGCAAACTGGCCCGACAGTTCGATTCGAAAAAGTTGGACTATATCAAGGCCTATTTTGAAGCAGCAAAAGAAGACGGCAATACCGATGCAGTGGATTCGATTCAAAAAGCGATGGACAATCTTATCAAGAGGCGCTATCTCTATTCGCTTAACTTTGCAAGCACCCACGGGGATAATGTGATCGCCCCTTTTATCGTCCTTACGGAGGTTTACAATGCAAATGTGAGGTTTTTGGACACAGTGGCTTCCAAACTGAGTGACCGAGTTAGGGAATCTAAATACGGCAAAGAGCTGATCGATTTTATTGCGGAACGAAAAGCAGCAGAAGCAGCTGCCACCACCCCATAGATCAGGCGAGTTTGTCCAACTCTTTTTCTAAGGCTTCCAAAGATTTTTGAAGACTTTGCCGAAGGGGGCCAAAAGTGGTTTTCTCTTTTTTTCTCTTTTCTTCGTGAATTTTTTGAATCAGGTCGTCGAACAAAGCAATGGCCTTATCAACCAACTTTTCACTGGATTTAAGGTCAGCTTCGGGATGACTCAGTTCCCACTCATAGACCTGCTCAACAAATGCTCCTATGGTATTATTGATTTCTTTCTTGAATAGTTTGATACTAGACATAATATTAGTTCTTTAAGTTAACGGGCCACTGTATTTGACAAAATTTCTTGGTGTTTCGTATAAAACCACTTCCAATGATTTATCACTGTCTAAGTGTGGCAAAAGCTTGTCGTAGATCACGACAGCAATATTTTCTGCCGAGGGGATTAAATCTGTAAATTCAGCGACTTGTTCGTTGAGGTTTTTGTGATCAAAGGCGTCTTCTACCTCGGATTTGATCAAGTCTTTGAGTACTTTCATGTCCATGACATAGCCAGTGACGGGGTCTATAGTTCCAGTGACGTTCACGATGAGTTCATAGTTGTGACCGTGGTAGTAAGGATTGGCACATTTCCCAAAAACGGTTTCATTTTTTTTGTCGTCCCACGACTTTACAAACAGCCGGTGGGCTGCGTTAAAATGTGCTTTTCTGCAAACGGTTACCCTCATGCTATGTTTTTTTGTCTAGTATGTATTTGTAAAATCGGTCAAAGATAATGGCAAACCAAACGGTGTATTGGTTGGGGTTTTTATTAAGATCCATTTGCAAGTCCTCCATTTCCATCCATTTAAAATCTGCGACCTCTTCGGGGTTGATCTTAGGATCATCGTTGGTGTAACCCACCATTACGTGGTCCAGCTCGTGCTCAGTGAGGCCGTTGTCAAAGGTTGCCTTATAGATAAAAGTAAATAATTCCTCCAGGGGAACGGTCATGCCCATTTCCTCTATCATGCGGCGTGCCCCAGCCTCTCTGTTAGTTTCCCCAACCCGCTGGTGGCTGCAACAAGTATTGGTCCACAAGCCAGGAGAGTGGTATTTGTCGCGGGCGCGCTTTTGTAGCAGCAGCTCGTTTTTGGAATTGAGGACAAAAACGGAAAAAGCCCGGTGCAGCTCTGCTTTTTCATGCGCTTCCATTTTTCCCATGGTACCGATATGTTGATCTTGAATATCAACTAAAACTACTTTTTCTTCTTCCATTGGGTCAAAAATACCCAATAAATTAGAGAAAACCTATCGGCAAATTTCAGCCTTGCCATTTAATTAAATATTTTTACCCAAATTCATCCCTATGGACTTACGCCAGGAAATTCAAAAAAGGCGCACATTTGGTATTATTTCCCACCCCGATGCGGGAAAAACCACACTGACGGAAAAACTCCTCCTCTACGGTGGGGCCATTCAAGAAGCGGGGGCCGTAAAATCCAATAAGATCAAAAAAGGCGCCACCAGCGATTTTATGGAAATCGAGCGCCAAAGAGGAATATCGGTGGCCACCTCTGTACTGGCATTTAACTACCGTTCAAAGAAGATAAACATCCTTGATACCCCTGGGCACAAAGATTTTGCCGAAGACACCTTTAGAACTCTCACCGCTGTGGATAGCGTGATTGTGGTCATCGATGTGGCCAAAGGAGTGGAAGAACAAACCGAAAAACTGGTAGAAGTCTGCCGTATGCGAAAAATTCCAATCATTGTTTTTATCAACAAACTGGACCGAGAGGGGAAAGATGCTTTTGACTTACTGGACGAGGTAGAACAAAAACTAGGTTTAAAAGTAAGCCCCATGAGTTTTCCCATTGGTATGGGTTATGATTTTAAAGGCATCTATAACCTTTGGAAACAAAATGTCAAAATATTTAAAAGCGAAAACAAGCAAAAAATTACGGAGACCATTACCTGCAACTCCCTTACGGACTCTGGCTTAGCTGAGAGTATTGGCGATGCGGCACTGGCTGATCTCAAAGAATCCTTGGAGCTCATAGAAGGGGTTTATCCTCCTTTTGACCAGCAGACCTACTTGGAAGGCAACCTACAGCCTGTTTTTTTTGGTTCGGCGCTGAACAACTTTGGGATACAAGAGCTCTTAGATTGTTTTGTCGACATTGCCCCACCGCCGTTGGCCAAATTTACTGATAAAAGAACGGTAGCCCCCAACGAAAGTGCCTTTTCGGGTTTTGTTTTTAAGATCCACGCCAATATGGATCCTAACCACCGCGACCGCCTGGCGTTTATCAAGATAGTCTCAGGGACTTTTAAGCGCAATACCCCCTACTTGCACGTGCGCAACAAAAAGAAATTAAAATTCTCCAGTCCCAACGCCTTTTTTGCAGAGAAAAAAGAAGTGGTTGACGTTTCTTTCCCCGGTGATATTATTGGGCTGCACGATACCGGGAATTTTAAAATCGGCGATACCCTTAGTTCGGGTGAGGAAATTCACTTCAAAGGGATTCCCAGTTTTTCTCCAGAGCATTTTAGATTTATCAACAATGCCGACCCTATGAAGGCCAAGCAACTCAACAAAGGTATCGACCAGCTGATGGACGAAGGCGTTGCGCAACTGTTTACCCTTAACCTCAACGGGCGGAAAGTGATCGGCACCGTGGGGGCACTGCAGTTCGAGGTGATCCAGTACCGCTTGGAACACGAGTATTCCGCCAAGTGTACTCTTGAAAACCTCAATGTACACAAAGCCTGTTGGGTGAGTACCGAAACGGAGGAAAACGATAAGTATCAGGACTTCCTAAAAGTAAAACAGAAGTTTTTGGCAAAAGACAAACAAGGGCAATTGGTGTTTTTGGCAGATTCCGCTTTTTCCCTGCAAATGACCCAACAAAAGTACCCTGAGATCACCTTTCATTTTACCTCTGAGTTCTGAGCCCAAGCGCAGAAAATGATCCAATAAAAAAATGGAGCTCAATGGGAAGCCATGCAAAGAATGCAGCAGTTAATGAAGTCTCCTGAGTCCGTGAAAGTTTGGATGGAAAACAAAAGGAAGGCTTTTGATGCTTTGTGATATGGCATCAGGGTAAGGTCTCCCAAACACCCACCCATAAAAAACCCCAAATTTCGTTGAGGGTATTGATATTAAGCTTCTCCCGTAGGACCAAAATTTAATGGGATGGGGGGCTGCTCTTGGGTATTGATTTCTCCATAACTGTCCTCATAGCGGAGGATGTTGTCCCCCAGCGCACTGTAAAAACGTTTGGCGTGCTCAGGCGTCAATATGATCCTAGACTTTACTTTGGCCTTGGGTGTTCCCGGCATAATGGCCACAAAATCCACAACAAACTCCGAGGGAGAGTGGTTGATAATGGCTAAGTTGCAATACTGACCCTCTGCCAAAGCTTCATCCAATTCAATATTGATTTTTTGTTCCTTTTGCGTTTTGGGATTGCTCATGGATTTATAAATTAATTTCTTCCTCTTGCTGTTCTTCTTTGTCAATCAACAAGCTGGTGTATTCGTCTTTAGAGCCTACAATGATGTTATCGTATTCTCTTAGACCAGTGCCAGCAGGTATCTTATGACCGACAATTACATTTTCTTTCAGACCTTCCAAAGAATCAATTTTACCATTCACGGCGGCTTCGTTAAGCACCTTGGTGGTTTCCTGGAAAGAAGCGGCAGAAATAAAGGACTTGGTCTGTAAAGAAGCTCGGGTAATTCCCTGCAACTCTGGTGTTGCCGTGGCAGAGTGGGCATCTCGGGCCACCACTAAGGCTTTGTCCTCACGAATCAAGAGGGAATTTTCATCCCGCAACTGACGTGCAGTGATCATCTGACCAGCCTTTAGGTTCTCAGAAGCGCCAACCTCCTCTACAATTTTCTTACCAAACAGATTGTCGTTTTCAATGATAAAGTCGGATTTGTAAACCAACTGTCCTTCTAAGAAAATAGAATCTCCAGGGTCTTGGATTTTGACTTTACGCATCATCTGACGAACGACCACCTCAAAGTGTTTGTCGTTAATCTTTACCCCTTGGAGCCGATAGACTTCTTGTACTTCGTTTACCAAATATTGTTGCACTGCCGATGGGCCTTTGATACTGAGGATATCGGTGGGCGTAATGGATCCGTCCGATAATGGCATTCCAGCTTTTACAAAGTCGTTTTCTTGTACCAAGATCTGATTAGATAATTTCACCAAATACTTTTTGATATCGCCAAATTTGGACTCCACGATGATTTCGCGGTTCCCCCTTTTGATTTTACCAAAAGAAACCACACCGTCAACTTCAGAAACCACAGCTGGGTTGGATGGATTTCGTGCTTCAAACAATTCTGTTACACGAGGCAGACCACCCGTAATATCTCCAGACTTAGCAGATTTACGTGGTATTTTCACCAATATTTTTCCTTCTTTGATTTTTTCTCCATCGTTGACAATCAAATGGGCGCCTACGGGTAGATTGTAGGACCTCAGGGTATTTCCTTTGGTGTCGTTGATGTGCAGGGTAGGAATCAGTTTTTTGTTTCGCGACTCGGAGATCACCTTCTCTTGGAAACCAGTTTGTTCATCGATTTCTACTTGGTAGGTAACCCCTTGGTCAATGTTCTCAAAGCTAATTTTTCCTGAGAATTCAGAAACTATTACTCCGTTAAAGGGATCCCACTGACAGAGAACATCTCCTTTTTTCACCTTAGATCCTTTTTTAATAAATATCGAGGATCCGTAAGGGATATTGTGGGTGTTGAGTACGTTTTTAGTTTTACTGTCTACCAACTTTAACTCCGTTGTTCTGGAAATAACGATGTTGGCATCTTGACCTTCAGCGTCTTCTCCTTTTACAGTTTTAAGGTCTTCAATTTCGGCGATACCGTCAAATTTGGCTACCAATCGGTTTTCCTCAGAGATGTTTCCTGCAACACCCCCAACATGGAATGTTCTGAGTGTCAGCTGAGTACCGGGCTCGCCAATAGACTGAGCGGCAACAACACCTACTGCTTCTCCTTTTTGAACCATTTTACCTGTGGAAAGATTTCTTCCATAGCACTTGGCACAGATGCCCTTGAGCGCCTCACAAGTGAGTGGGGAACGCACCTCGACACTGTTAATAGGAGCAGCTTCGATTCGTTTTACTACTTCCTCAGTAATCTGATGTCCTGCCTCAATCAAAACCTCATCGGAACTCGGATCTATAACGTCTTTTAGAGAAACCCTTCCCAGGATACGCTCTCCAAGTGATTCAACGATTTCTTCATTTTTCTTTAAAGGCGCTACGTCAATTCCTCTTAAGGTTCCGCAGTCCTCTATGTTGACAATCACATCTTGTGAAACGTCTACCAATCGACGGGTTAAGTACCCGGCATCAGCCGTTTTTAAGGCGGTATCGGCTAGTCCTTTTCTCGCCCCGTGGGTAGATATAAAATATTCCAAAATAGAAAGCCCTTCTTTAAAGTTAGAAAGGATGGGATTTTCAATAATTTCTCCCCCTCCTACATTAGATTTTTTTGGCTTGGCCATCAATCCTCGCATTCCTGTCAACTGACGGATCTGTTCTTTAGACCCTCGGGCGCCAGAATCCAACATCATAAACACAGAATTAAAGCCTTGCTGGTCTTCGCTGATGCGTTTCATGGCCATTTCTGTTAGCTTGGCATTGGTAGAGGTCCAAACGTCAATCACCTGATTATAACGTTCATTGTTAGTAATTAATCCCATATTGTAGTTGCCAGAAATACCGTCTACTTGCGTATTAGCATCATCAATCATTTGGATTTTTTCCTTTGGAATAATGATATCACCCAAACTGAAGGACAGCCCTCCTTTGAATGCAAATCCATATCCCATATCTTTTATTTTATCCAAAAACTCAGAAGTTTCCGGTACACTGGTAACCTTGAGAATTTGACCGATGATTTCTCGTAGGTTCTTTTTTGTCAACACTTCATTGAAATAACCTGCTTTTTCGGGAACCACCTCATTGAACAATACACGTCCTACCGTAGAATCGATGACCTGATCTATCAGGGCGCCTTCATCATTAAAGTCTTTGGTTTTAATTTTGATCATGGCATTGAGGTCCACGCGCTTTTCGTTGTAGGCGATGTGTACTTCCTCCACGTTGTAAAAGGTTAATCCTTCCCCTTTAACAGAAACTTCTTTGGTAGATTTCCTGGCTTTGGTCATATAGTAAAGACCCAATACCATATCCTGTGAAGGAACGGTGATGGGGGATCCATTTGCGGGGTTGAGGATATTGTGTGATGCCAGCATTAACAGCTGCGCCTCTAAAATGGCCTCTGGCCCCAGCGGCAAGTGAACCGCCATTTGATCCCCGTCGAAATCTGCGTTAAAAGCAGTACAAACAAGGGGGTGCAATTGAATGGCTTTTCCTTCAATCAGCTTGGGCTGAAAGGCTTGGATACCCAAACGGTGCAATGTGGGGGCCCGGTTCAATAAAACGGGATGGCCTTTGAGCACATTTTCCAAAATATCCCATACAACAGGTTCTTTTCTGTCGATAATCTTTTTCGCAGATTTTACTGTTTTTACAATCCCGCGTTCAATCAGTTTTCTGATGATAAACGGCTTATAGAGCTCGGCAGCCATACCTTTAGGCAAACCACATTCAAATAGTTTTAACTCAGGACCAACAACTATTACTGATCTGGCAGAGTAGTCAACCCTTTTTCCCAATAGGTTTTGGCGAAAACGTCCTTGCTTTCCTTTTAGGGAATCGGACAATGATTTCAATGGGCGGTTGGAATCTGTTTTTACTGCCGATGATTTTCGGGTATTGTCAAATAAGGAATCTACAGATTCTTGAAGCATTCGCTTCTCATTTCTTAAAATCACTTCGGGCGCTTTGATTTCCACCAAACGCTTCAATCGGTTGTTTCTGATGATTACCCTTCGGTATAAATCGTTCAGATCGGAAGTAGCAAAACGTCCACCATCAAGGGGAACAAGAGGCCTTAACTCGGGGGGAATCACAGGAATCACTTTCATGATCATCCACTCGGGGAGGTTCTCTCTTTTTTCGTTGGCGTCCTTAAACGCCTCTACAACCTGAAGCCTTTTTAGCGCCTCTGTTTTTCTTTGCTTAGAAGTTTCGTTATTGGCCTTGTGACGCAGTTCGTAGGAAAGGGCCTCTAAGTCAATTCTGGAGAGCAATTCTATCAAGCACTCTGCTCCCATCTTGGCGATAAATTTCTCGGGATCGCTGTCTTCAAGGAACTGATTTTCAGGCGGCAGTTGCTCCATAATATTGAGGTACTCTTCTTCCGTTAGGAAATCCATTTTCTGTACCGGCTCTCCTTCTTCATTTTTGGTATTCCCCGGTTGGATGACCACATAGCGCTCGTAGTAAATGATCATATCCAATTTCTTTGAAGGCAATCCTAACAGGTATCCAATTTTATTGGGCAGGGATCTAAAATACCAAATGTGTGCTACGGGAACCACCAAATTGATGTGTCCCACGCGGTCGCGTCTTACTTTTTTCTCAGTCACCTCAACACCGCAGCGGTCACAAACGATTCCCTTGTAGCGAATTCGCTTGTATTTTCCACAGGCGCACTCAAAGTCCTTTACTGGACCAAAGATTCGCTCACAAAACAAACCGTCGCGTTCTGGCTTGTGTGTCCTATAGTTTATTGTCTCTGGCTTGAGAACTTCTCCTCTGGAACTCCCGAGGATAACCTCAGGTGAGGACAAACCGATGGTGATTTTATTGAATTTTTTTTGGGTAATCACTTCGTTATTTCTAGGCATAATTCAATAGCAATATTTTAATTATTCTTCTAATCTAATGTCTAATCCTAATC